>DASWQX010000455.1:0-3604 GCA_036403495.1 Thermoanaerobaculia bacterium | reverse complement strand
CTACGCCCTGGCCTCGCCTTCGCCAGACCCCTACATCCATCAGGAGATCGTCGAGATCCTCTACCACACGCTCTGGGAGACCGTGCACGTCTTCTTCGAGCACCGGCAACTCGGGGAGGAAGTGGGGGCCTCCGGCTTCCTCTATCCCTTCCTCGGCGAGCGGAAGCAGGAGACCGGCGGCGTGCTCGCCGAGGTCGCCGCCTCCATCGAGATGAAGGCGCGCGACGACGAGGCGTTGCGCGAGCGGGTGGCCGCCGAGCAGGCGGCGAGGATCGTCGACACCGCGGTCGCCATCGACGGCCGGCTGCGCGCCGGCGGCACCCTGCTCCTGTTCGGCAACGGCGGCTCGGCCACCGACGCCAACGACTGGGCCCTCGACTGCGTGGTGCCGCTCAAAGGGTTCCGGCCTGTGCCGGCGATCTCGCTCGCCCTTGAGCCGGCCAGCTTGAGCGCGATCGCCAACGACATCGGCCCCGAGGCCCTCTTCCTGCGGCAGTTGATCGCGCAGGCGCGCCCCGCCGACGTGGCGGTGGCGATCTCCACCAGTGGCGGCTCCGCCAACGTCCTCGCCGCCCTGGCCGAAGCGCGCAAGCGCGGCCTGCTGACCGTCGCCCTGCTCGGCTACGACGGCGGCGAGATCGCCCGCCGCGGCCTCGCCGACTTCACGCTGGTGGTTCCCTGCGACTACATCCCGCGCATCCAGGAGATCCAGGCCTCGATCTATCACGTCCTGCTCGAAGCGCTGGAGGCGGTCCGCCATGGCCACTCTTGAGATTTACGGCACCCCTGGCTGCCCCTTCACCGGCGAGCTCCGCGAGCACCTCCTCTGGGAGGACGCCGACTTCGTGGAGCACGACGTCGAGAGCGACCCCGAGGCCCTGGCGCGGATGCTGGCGCTGACCGGCGGCCAGCGCGCCGTCCCGGTGCTGGTCGAGGACGGCCGCGTCAAGCAGATCGGCTGGCAGGGGCGGAGCTGCATGGTCTGATCATGCCGTCGGCCCGCTTCCTCCGCGTCCGCGGCGTGGTCCAGGGGGTCGGCTTCCGTCCCTTCGTCTACCGCCTGGCTCGGGAGCATGGGCTCACCGGCTGGGTGCGCAACGGCGGCGATGGCGTCGAGATCCACGCCGAGGGCGAAGCTGAGGCCCTGGACGCCTTCGCGCGCGGCTTCGGCGCGCCGCCGCCGGCGTCCCGGATCGCCGACCTCGAGGTGGAGACCGTCCCGGTTCGAGGGTGCGACCGTTTCGAGATCCGTGACAGCGAGGCGAAGGAACAGCCGACCGCCCGCATCTCTCCGGACCTTCCGGTCTGCCCGGCCTGCCTCGCGGAGCTGTTCGATCCGGCCGACCGGCGGTTCGGCTATCCGTACATCAACTGCACCGATTGCGGCCCGCGCTACAGCATCGTGCTCGGCCTCCCCTACGACCGGCCGCTCACCACGATGCGCGACTGGCCGATGTGCGCGGACTGCGCCCGCGAATACCACGCCCCTCTCGACCGGCGCTTTCACGCGCAGCCGGTGGCCTGTCCGGCCTGCGGGCCCACGTATGTCCCGGAGATCTCCGAGACGGCGCGGTTGCTGCGCGCCGGCGGGATCGTGGCGATCAAGGGGCTTGGCGGCTACCACCTCGCCGTCGACGCGCGCGATGCGGCGGCGGTCGCCGCCCTGCGCGAGCGCAAGGTTCGCAAGGAGAAGCCGTTCGCCGTGATGGCGAAGGATCTCGCCACGGCCCGCTCGCTGGTCGACCTCTCTCCCGCAGCCGAGGCGCTGCTCACGGCCGCCGCGCGGCCGGTCGTGCTGGCGCCGCGCCGGGTCGACCTGCCGGGCGTCGCCCCCGACAACCTCGACCTGGGGGTCATGCTCCCCTATACCCCCGTGCACCACCTGCTCTTCGCCGCCAATGCGCCGGACGTGCTGGTGATGACCAGCGCTAACCGCTCGAGCGAGCCCCTCGCCTACCGGGACGAGGAGGCCTTCGAGAGCCTGGCGGGGATCGCCGACGCCTTCCTGGTGGGCGAGCGCCCGATCGCCCGCCGGGTGGACGATTCGGTCATCCGCGCCGGCTGCCTGGGATCGACCGTGCTCCGCCGCGCCCGCGGCCTTGCTCCGGGCGCGGTCGCCAAGCTGCCGGTCTCCACTCCCGTGCTGGCCGTGGGTGCCGATCTCAAGAACACCGTCACGCTTGTGGTGGGAGGCGAAGCCTTCGTCAGCCAGCACGTCGGAGATCTGCGCCACTACGAAGCGCTGAAAGCTTTCCGCGAGACCATCCAGGACCTGCTGGCGATGTACGAGGTCGACCCCGCCGAGCTGACCGTGGTCCACGACCTCCACCCCCAATACGCCTCGACCGCGCACGCCCGGGAGCTCCCCGCGCGCCGGACGATGGCCGTGCAGCACCATCGGGCCCACGTTGCCAGCGTCCTCGCCGAGAAGGGAGCCTTCGACAGGCGGGTGCTGGGAGTGGCCTTCGACGGCACCGGCTATGGCGACGACGGCGCGATCTGGGGAGGTGAGCTCTTCGTGGGCTCCTTGCGCGCCGGCTTCGAGCGCGTGGGCCATCTGCGCGCCGCCCTGCTTCCCGGCGGCGACGCCGCGGCCGCGCATCCGGTGCAGGCGGCGGCGGGCTTCCTCGCCGGACTCGACGGCTTGCCAGATCTGACCGCGCCTCCCTTCAACTTCCCGGAGCGCTACCTGCGGGCGTGGGAGCTGGTCGTCAAGAATTTGCGGACCTTCCCGACCACCTCGGCGGGGCGGCTGTTCGACACCGTGGCAGCCCTGCTGGGGTTCACTCGCGAGATGAGCTTCGAGGGGCAGGCCGCGCTCTGGCTGGAGCAACTCGCCCGCCGGTCGCCGCCGGTCGCGCCGCTCCCTTTGCCTTTCGTCGCGAACGAGCTCGACACCCGGCCCCTGCTCGCGGCCGTCGCCGAGGCTCGCGTCCGGGGCCGGGACGAGTCCGCGATCGCCCGCGGCTTCCACGCCGGCTTGGCGGCTGGGCTCCGGCAGGCCCTCTCGGCACTCGGCGAGGAGCACGGAGTCGGCACCGTGGTCCTCTCGGGCGGGGTCTTCCAGAACGAGCTGTTACTGGAGGAAATTTTGCCGCTGCCGGGAGGGTTGACCGTTTGGAGCAACCGGGAGGTGCCCGCCAACGACGGTGGCATCAGTCTCGGTCAGGCCGCTCTGGCGGCGGCGGAGATCTCGGGGTGCCAGAGTGGGGTTGACAGGGCCGGTTCGAGGCAGTAGCATTCGCACTCCTTGATGGCCCCGCTCGGGGCCGGGCACTGGCTGCGAACAGCAGACAGGTTCCTTGACCGACAGCAGGATGTCAGGGTTCGGGGTGGCGCTGGATGGGCTTGACGGCCATGGCGCGATTCCGGTAGACTCACCGTTCGCCCCAAAAAACGGGACGGCGTCGGTTCTTTGAAAACTAGATAGAGAGAAATGAGTGAAGTCAGCGGCCCTACTTTCGGGCTCGTTCGTCTTGGCGGTGTCCTTCGGGGTGCGGTTGAGGTGGGCTGAGTTGGGAGTAGATTTCGAATAAAGAGCCTGTCGGGCTGTAGCGGCTTGGGCAGGCGCAGGATTTAAACTGGAGAGTTTGATCCTGGCTCA
>DASWQX010000454.1:0-2292 GCA_036403495.1 Thermoanaerobaculia bacterium | reverse complement strand
CGTGCATCGCCAGCACCTCGCCGTCGAGGACCGTGCCGGGCGGCAGCGCGCGCGCCACCTCGTCCAGGTCGGGGAAGCGCTCGGTGATCAGCTCCTCGCCGCGCGACCAGAGGTGGACCGCGCCGCCGCGCCGGATGAGCTGCGCGCGGATGCCGTCCCACTTCCACTCCGCCTGCCACTCCGCCGGATCGCCGAGCGATTCGAGGGGCGCCTCCAGCGGCGAGGCGAGGTAGAAGGGATAGGGGCGCGAGGCGTCCTCCTCCTCGCCGGCGCCGGGGGCCAGCAGGCTCGCGAAGAAGGGGGCCGTCGGCTCCCAGGTGCCCATCAGGCGATGGGCGATCGTGGGCTGGGGAACGCCGGCGATCTGGCCGAGCGCCCTTTCGACGAGCGTCTGCGAGACCCCGACGCGCAGCTCGCCGGTGAGGAGCTTGTTGAGGACGAACGTCTCCCAGCGCGGCAGACCGCGCCACCAGCCGGTCACCTCGCGGCGCTGCTCCTCGGGAGGCTGGCCGCGCAGCGGGAGGAAACGCTCGGCCATCCAGCGCGAGAGGGGGATCTCGGGCGCTGGCTCCTCCCCCGGGATGGGACCGCGGCCGTCGAGCACCAGCGAGATCGTCTCCGCCAGGTCGCCGACGCTGGCGTAGGACTCCTCGAAGAGCCAGTCGGAGATGCCCGCCTCCGCCATCGCCCAGCCGGCGAGCAGACGCCCGGGAAGGAAGCGCTTCAGCCGCCGGCCGGTGAGGAACCAGACCGCCCAGGCGGCGTCCTCCGGCGGCGCCGCCGAGAAGTAGCCGGCCAGCGCCGCCACCTTCTCGTTGGTCGAGGTGGTGCGGTCGAGCGCCTCGTAGAGAGCCGCGAAGCGCTTCAATCCTCTGTTTCCCCTTCGAACGGGGTCGCCAAGGTGCTCGCCGCCAAGCCCCGCTCCTGGAGGTAGCGGGCGAGCGAGCCGGCGAAGCCGTGGGTGGTCAGCACGCGCTCCGCGCCCGTATCGGTGATCGTGCGCAGGAGGTCCGGCCAGTCGGCGTGATCGGAGATCGCGAACCCGCGGTCGAATCCCCGGCGGCGGCGGGTGCCGCGCACGCGCATCCAGCCGGAGGCGAAGGCGGTGCTCGCCGGGCCGAAACGGCGCATCCAGGTCGAGCCGCCGGCCGAGGGTGGCGCCAGGATCAGCTCGCCGGCGAAGGACTGGCCGCGGGTCGTCTCCGCCACCGGCGTCGTGGGGAGCATCTCGATTCCGGCGCGGCGGTAGCACTCGTTGAGCGGCTCCAGCGAGCCGTGGACGAAGACGGTGCGGTCGGTGAGCCGCGCCAGCTCTCCGAGCACCCGCTGGGCCTTGCCCAGGGCGTAGCAGAAGAGGACGGAGGCGCGCCCTGCCTCGCGGTTGCCCTCCCACCACTCCCAGATCTCGCGCGCCACGGCGGCGGTGGGGTCCCAGCGGTAGATCGGCAGGGCGAAGGTGGCTTCGGTGATGAAGGTGTGGCAGGAGACCGGCTCGAAGGGCTCGCAGGTAGAATCCGCGGCTCGTTTGTAGTCGCCCGAGAAGACCCAGACCTCGCCGCTCCTCTCCACCCGCACCTGCGCCGACCCCAGGATGTGCCCCGCCGGATGGAAGGAGACCGCGACCTCGCCGATCCGCACCGCCGCGCCGAACGGCACCCCCTCGATCACCGCCCCCTCCCCCAGCCGCCGCCGGAGGATCGGCACCGACGGCGCCGCCGCCAGATACGCCGCGCTCCCCCACCGCGCATGATCCCCATGCCCGTGCGAGATCACCGCCCGCTCCACCGGCTTCCACGGATCGATGTGAAACCCGCCCGCCTCGCAGTACAGGCCGCTGTCGTCGGGACGGAGGAGGGGGTGCGGCATCAGATCCGGATTTACTCGGCTCCCCAAAGGTCAAAGCCCAGGCGCTTCTCTCTCATAGCAGAGCTCTCCTCCCTGCTCGACGGCCCGGGCGATCGTCCCGATCCGCGGCCGAAGATCGACATCCCGCTGGAGCGCCTCCTCCAGCAGCCGCCAGAATGGAGTCTCCACCTCGATGTCGTCGCAGTCGATCGCCACGTCGACATCGGAATCCGGACGAAAGCGCCCGGGGTGAAGCAGGGAGCCAAAGAGGTGGACCGTCCGAATCGCCGGGAACAGCGGAGCCGACCGCTGGATGGCGTCTCGAGCCTGCTCCAGCACTCCCAGGCGGAGACTTTCCCTCTCCTGCCGGCGCTCGCGCTCGCGGCGGGCGTGGTATTCGAGGAAGGGAAGGAGGTCGGCTTCGTCCATCGTCTATAGTGTATCTCC
>DASWQX010000453.1:0-7798 GCA_036403495.1 Thermoanaerobaculia bacterium | reverse complement strand
GGTATAAACGGATAGGGTATAAACGTCCCGAGAGGTGGATGGGAATGCCGACTTTGCAGGGAGCTGACGATCGCGCGGACCGGCCGTTGCGCCTGAGCGTCCTGGATCAGGCGCCGATCGCAGAAGGCTCGACCGGCGGGGAGGCGCTACGCAATTCGATCGATCTGGCGCGCTGGACCGAGCAGCTCGGGTATCACCGCTACTGGGTGGCCGAGCACCACGCCACCCCGATGCTGGCCTGCGCGAGCCCCGAGGTGCTGATCGGCCCGATCGCGGCGGCGACGTCGCGCCTGCGCGTCGGCAGCGGCGGTGTCATGCTCCCGCACTACAGCCCGCTCAAGGTCGCCGAGTCGTTCAGCATGCTGAGCGGGCTCTATCCCGGCCGGATCGACCTCGGCCTGGGACGCGCGCCGGGGAGCGATCAGCGCACCGCCGTGGCGCTGCAACGCGACCGCCGCCAGCTCTCGCCCGACGACTTCCCGCAACAGCTCGACGAGCTGCTGGCCTACCTCGACAACTCGATGCCGGAGGATCACCCGTTCGCTTCGCTCGCCGCGAGCCTGCCGGGAAAGCCGGAGCGCCCCGAGCCCTGGCTGCTGGGGTCGTCGCCGCAGAGCGGGATCTGGGCGGCCGAGCTGGGGCTCCCCTACGCCTTCGCGGACTTCATCCAGCCGGGGGGCGCCGCGATCGCGGCCCGCTACCGCGCGGAGTTCCAGGCGTCGAAGTGGGGGGCGAGCCCGCGGGTGGCGGTCGCGGCCTCGGCGATCTGCGCCGAGACCGACGCCGAGGCGGAGCGGCTTGCCGCCAGCTCGCGGATGGCGATCAGCCTGTTGTACCAAGGGCGTCTGGTGCCGGTGCCGCCGGTCGACAAGGCGCTGAGGTTCCTCGCCGGGCAGAGGGACCTGCTGCCGGCCGGCCGCCGGCTGATCGTCGGCTCGCCGCCGACGGTCCGCCGCGGCATCGAGGCAGTGGCGAGCGAGTACGGCGCCGGAGAGGTGCTGATCGTGACCATCACCCACGATCACACCGCCCGCCGGCGCTCCTACGAGCTGATCGCCGAGGAGCTCGGGCTCCGCCCCTAACTCTCCCGGCGCGCGCCCTCCACCGTCCAGCGGCCGTTGCGGCGCAGCACCCGGAAGGACTCGACGGAGGAGCGGAGGGTCCCCTCCGAGTAGCCGCCGCGCACCCAGACCTCGTCATCGCCCTGCCAGTCGAGCCTCTGGACGCGGAAGAACAGGTCCCCCGCGGCCTTCCGCTCACACCGCGAGCCGGCCACCACCGGCGGGCTGTTGCCGTCGAAGCGGCGGAGGAACGCCTCGTCGGGGCTCCGCTCGTCGGGCAGCAGGAGGCAGAACCTCTCCGCACCCTGCTGGAGAGTCGAGGCGTTGTGCTGGAACTGATAGCGGAAGACCACCTCCGCGATGTCGCTCGCGGCGGCGATCTGCGCCTCGGGGGAGGGAGGTGGACCGGCGGAGGCGCAGGCGGTGAGCAGGAGCAGGAGGGCGAGGGACGCGAGGTGTTTCATCGAGCTTTTCATCGCTACCGCACCCGCCGCCGCCGGTTGCGGATGTAGTCGGCCAGGATGAACTCC
Source organism: Thermoanaerobaculia bacterium (assembly GCA_036403495.1). Classification (GTDB taxonomy): domain Bacteria; phylum Acidobacteriota; class Thermoanaerobaculia; order Multivoradales; family UBA5704; genus DATARR01. Next base: position 6,207 of record DASWQX010000453.1, on the reverse strand, counting down.
CCGAGGTTGTAGGGCGAGGCGAAGTAGGCGCGGCCGCGGTTGATCTGCGTCAGCTTCTCCACGAACTGGGTGAGCATGGTGTCGGTGGCCAGCATGAAGGTGGTGATCACCACTTTCTGGCGGCGGCAGAGATCGGCCTCCTCCAGGGTGAGGTTGACGATCCGCATGTCGAGGCCGAAGGGGTTCTTGTAGATCCGGCCGTTCTCGGTGATCGCCGAGGGCTTGCCGTCGGTGATCAGGAAGATCTGCTTGTTCGGCTGCTTCTGGCGGGCCAGCACGCTGCGCGAGAGCTGCAGCGCGTCGCGCGTGTTGGTGTGGTACGGGCCCGCCTGGATGTAGGGGATTTCCGAGAGGAACACCTGCTCGGCGCGGTCGCCGAAGAGGATCACCGAGAGGTGGTCCTTCGGGTACTTGGTGGTGATCAGCTCGGTCAGCGCCAGGGCGACCGTTTTCGCCGGCGTGATGCGGTCCTCGCCGTAGAGAATCATCGAGTGGCTGATGTCGATCGCCACCACCGTGGCGCAGGAGGTCAGGTGCTCGGTCTCGTGAACCTCCAGATCCTCCTCCAGCAGGCTGAACTCGTCGCTCTGCTCGCGACGGAAGGCGTTCTGGAGCGAGCGGGAGGAGTCGAGGAGGTGGATGTCGTCGCCAAAGGAGTAGGGGCGCGTCTCCGGGAGGCGCTCGATCCCCTCGCCGGCGGCGCGGACCGCATGGTAGCCGGGGCCCGACTTGTCGAGCGTCGAGAAGATCTCCTCGAAGGCGCTGCGGCGGATCCGGCGCTCGCCGCCGGTGGTGAGCTGGAGTCCCCCCTCGCCGTCGCGGGCGACCATGTTCTGGTTCTCCAGGCTGGCGAAGAACGCTTCGAGGTCGATCTCCTCGGGCAGGTGCCCCTGCTCCTGGAGGTAGCGCATCCAGTCCATCGCCTCCTCGACGTCGCCGCCGGTCGCCAGGATGAGCTGGTTGAACAGGCGCAGGAGGTCGAGGCCGGCGAGGAGCGCCTTGATCAGCTCGGGGTCGAGATAGAGATATTGATGGCGCATCGGGTGCTACCTCTAGTTCACGTCTCCACGGTCCCGCCCGCCGGGACCCCGGCGGGGCTTGAGGAGCTGGAACTTGACCATCTCCTTGTAGCTGATCTGGCTGTCGAGGTCCTGGCGCGCCAGCTTGAGGTGCTGGTGGAGACCCTCGAGCACCATCTCGGCGGCCAGGGCCCGCTCCTCGCGCGTCTTGCCATTGCGGGAGACCAGCTCCTTGAGGCCGGGCACGCGGTAGATCTCGGTCTCGTAGTCGGCGAACGGCTGCTCGTCGGAGACCGTCACCGCGTTTCCCTCCGCGAACCAGCGGATCATGCGGGCGTAGGGGCCCTTATCGTCCTCACCGCCGCTGCCGGTCTCCTTGCCGACCTCCGGGAAGCGGCCGTCGAAGACCTTCTTGACCGCCAGGCCGATCAGCCGCCGGGCCACGACCTCGGCTCCCTGCTGCTCCCCCTCGTAGACCATCTCGACCTTGCCGGTGATCGCCGGCAGCAGCATCTGGAGGTCGGAGAGGCGCGGGGCGACCGGGTTGTCCCGGGTGGCGAGCGCCCGCCGCTCGAGGTTCGAGGCGAGCAGCTCGAGCGCCGAGATGGCGACGCGCGCCGAGACGCCTGACGACTGGTCGACGAGGTCGCTCTCGCGGGCCGCCAGACTGATCTCCTCGACCAGCACGCGGATGTCGTCGGGGATCACGAGATGGGGGATGTCGCGCTCCGTCCACGCCTCCTGGCGGGTGATGTCGGCCGCCAGATTCACGTCGGTCGGGTAGTGGGTGAGGATCTGCGACGAGATGCGGTCCTTGAGCGGCGTGATGATGCTGCCGCGGTTGGTGTAGTCCTCGGGATTGGCCGAGAAGACCATCATGATGTCGAGCGGGATGCGCACGGGAAAGCCGCGGATCTGCAGGTCCCGCTCCTCGAGGATGTTGAACAGGCCCACCTGGATGCGCGGCGCGAGGTCGGGGAGCTCGTTGATGGCGAAGATGCCGCGGTTGGTGCGCGGGATGATCCCGAAGTGGATCACCTCCGGGTCGGCGAAGGTGAGCTTGCGGGTCGCCGCCTTGATCGGGTCGATGTCGCCGAGCAGGTCGGCGATCGAGACGTCCGGCGTCGCCAGCTTCTCGTTGTAGCGCTGCTCGCGGCTCATCCACTCGACCGGCGTGTCGTCGCCCCTTTCCTGGATCAGGCGCTGGCCCCAGGTGGAGATGGGGGCGAGCGGATCGTCGTTGAGCTCGGAGCCGGCGATCACCGGCACCTCCTCGTCGAGCAGGGTGACCAGCGAGCGCAGGATGCGCGTCTTCGCCTGGCCGCGCAGGCCGAGGAGGATGAAGTCGTGGCCGGCGAGCAGGGCGTTGATCACCGACGGGATCACCGTGCGGTCGTAGCCGAGGATGCCGGGGAAGAGCGGGCCGCCGGCGGCGAGGCGGGTGCGCAGGTTGTCGCGCACCTCCTGCTTGATCGAGCGGGGCCGGTAGCCGGCCTCGCGTAGCGCGCCGAGGGTCTTGATCTGGGAGGTGGGCCTGGAAAGCATCAGTCTTGTAGCTCCTGGAGCCAGCGCTCGGCGTCGATCGCCGCGCGGCAGCCGGTGCCGGCGGAGGTGATCGCCTGGCGGTAGATCGGGTCCATCAGGTCGCCGGCGGCGAACACGCCCGGCACGCTCGTCCGGGTGGTCGGCTCATGGACCTTGATGTAGCCGACATCGTTCATTTCGAGCTTGCCGCGGAAGAGGTCGGTGTTGGGCTTGTGGCCGATGGCGTAGAAGACGCCCTGGGTGGGGTAGACGCTCTCGAGCTCGGTGCGCTTGTTGTGCAGCTTCACCGCGGTGACGCCCCCCTCGCGCGTGCCGACGATCCCGGTGACGACGGTGTCCCAGATCCAGGCGATCTTGGGGTTGGCGAAGGCGCGGTCCTGCATGATCTTCGAGGCCCGCAGCTCGCGGCGGCGGTGGATGATCGTCACCTTGCTGGCGAACTTGGTCAGGTAGGTGGCCTCCTCCATCGCCGAGTCGCCGCCGCCGATGACGACGATCTCCTTGTCGCGGAAGAAGAAGCCGTCGCAGGTGGCGCAGGCGGAGACGCCGTAGCCCATCAGCTCGCTCTCGCCCGGGATGCCGCCGAGCTGCGCGGTGGCGCCGGTCGAGACGATCAGGGCGTCGGCGCGGTAGGTCTCCTCGTCGGTGCGGAGGGTGAACGGGCGCTTCTCCAGATCGACCTCGATCACCTGCTCGAACTTCACCTTGGAGCCGAAGCGCCGGGCCTGCTCGCGCATGCGGTCCATCAGCTCGGGGCCGAGGATCCCCTCGGGGAAGCCGGGGAAGTTCTCGACGTCGGTGGTGATCGTGAGCTGGCCGCCCGGCTGGTTCCCCTCGAGGACGAGCGGCGCCAGGTCGGCGCGCGCGGCATAGAGCGCGGCGGTCAACCCGGCCGGGCCGGAGCCGAGGATGATCACCCGGTGGTAGTTGTTGATGTTGTGATGACCCTGCTCGGAGCTGGACATGGGGACGTTTCCCCTCCTGGGAGCCATAGATGAAAATCACCTCGCGCTCGCGAGGTGACGAGGGAGCCGCAAGTCTATACCAGGGACATCCCAAGGGATCGCGGCCGTCGGGGGCGGTCCACCCCTCTACAACACGACGGCGCCCGGGAGGATTCCGGGCGGCTATTGGCAGGCGGGGGGCCGGAAGAGCGGTGTCATCTTGGGCGAGACGTCCTGGTAGACGACGCCGTCATAGTGCTGGCGCGGGTCCAGGAAATAGTAGCCGAAACCGAGACTACCGGGAGGGATGTAGGGATCGGACGTTCCGGGAAAGGACAGATCGACCAGGAGAGCGGGCTTGCCCAGGGCATGGAGGAGCTCCTCGACCGAGTACCGGTAGGTCGGATCGGCGAGACCGCAGCCGACGCCGACCCAGTCGATGCTCATCTCGTCGGCGATCAGCGCGAGGCTGACGTAGGAGCTCCCCAGGCTCCCGGCGAGGACGCTTCCCATCGTGTTCCCACCGCCCATCATCCCTTTCGCGATATGGAAGTTGTGGGCCCAGAGGACCGTCCTGGCATTGCCGGTGCGCAGGGCTCTCAGGGCTCCGAACGCATAGGCCATCCCCGCATCGCGCGCGTCGGTGACCTGGGCGGAACGCCCGTTCTGGAAGGCGTAATCCTCATCTTCCCAGGCGCGCAGGCCGGTCAGGTTGAGCTCGGCGATCGCGAAATCCTGCTCCGAGGTTTGCAGGACGATCGCCGCCGAGCTCTGCTGGAAGTAGGCGTCGATCCGCCGCAGGCCCTCCGTGCATCCCGCGTAGCCCCCGTCGCTGATCGGATCGGAGGTCGAGCCGGAGCACTTCCCGAGCCCGCCGGCCAGCGAGGGGTCCGCGGAGATCCGTGCGAGGAAGGCGGCCAGCGCCGGCTTGTCGTCCTGCGGCTGCTGGATGTCGAAGCCGAAGAAGGAAACTTTGTCCTTGGCCTTGCGATGTGAGCGGTTCCATTCGCACATCCACTGGACCATGTCGCGGACCTCGGTGCTCTGCCAGACGCTGAACAGCCCCTTCATGGCGTCTTCGGGAGTGCCCTCGCAGGTCTGGACGTACGCGGCCACCGAGTCCGCGGCGATCCAGGGGCTCTCGATAGCGAAGGCGCGGAACCCCATCGTCTCCACCAGGTAGCGGAGGAGCCGATGCTTCATGCGGTAGAAACCTCCGGAGGTATGGACCGCTTCCCCGAGCCCCACGACCGTGGCGTTGCCGACGATCCTCTGCAGCGGCGCGAGGTCGCCGGCCGTCAGTCCCGGATCGTTGCCGCTGAGACTCCAGATCCCCGGCAGCACCGGGTACCCGACCGGACGAGGGGGACGGCGCGCGGCCTTGGGCTCAGGAGAGCCGGAGGCCTGCGCCCCGGCTCCCAAAGCCAGGACCGGCCAGAGGAGAAAGGCGGCTAGAGCCAGACGAGCGATTCTCATGAGTCCTTCTCCTGAAGGGCTGGGAACGCGACCGGCGAGACGGATTTGGGCGTGTAGAATCCCGGCGGAGTCGCACCCGGTATGGCCATCAGCATATTCGATCTCTTCACCATCGGCATCGGCCCTTCGAGCTCGCACACGGTGGGGCCGATGCGGGCGGCGCGCCGCTTCGCCGAGCGGCTGGCGGCCGAGGGGGCGCTCGACCGCACGGAGCGGGTCCAGGTGGAGCTGTTCGGCTCGCTGGCGTTGACGGGGAAGGGGCACGGCACCGACCGCGCCGTACTGATGGGGCTCGAAGGGGAGACGCCGGAAGCGATCGATCCCGACTCCGTGGCGCCGCGGATCGCGGCGATCCGGCGCGAGGAGTGGCTGGCGATCCTCGGCCGGCGCACCGTCCTGTTCGACGAGAAGGCGGATCTGATCTTCAACCGCCGCGAGCTGCTGCCGCTGCACTCGAACGGCATGCGCTTCACCGCCTTCAGCCACGGCGGCGAGACGCTCGACCGGCGGATCTACTACTCGGTCGGCGGCGGCTTCGTGGTCAACGAGGGAGCGACCGGCGAGGGCAGGCTGATCGAGGATGCGACCGAGCTCCCATACCCCTTCCACAGCGGCAGCGAGCTGCTCGAGATCTCGGAGGCGAGCGGGCTCGAGGTCTGGGAGCTGATGCTGGAGAACGAGAAGGTCTGGCGGAGCGAGGAGGCGATCCGCGCCGGCCTGCTGCGGATCTGGGAGGCGATGCAGGCCTGCGTCGCGCGCGGCTGCCGGCAGACCGGCGTCCTGCCGGGGAGCCTCAAGGTGCCGCGGCGGGCACCGGCGCTCTACCAGGAGCTGACCTCCCGCCCGGAGGAGGCGCTCAAGGACCCGCTGACCGTGCTCGACTGGGTGAACCTATACGCTCTCGCGGTCAACGAGGAGAATGCGGCCGGCGGGCGGGTGGTGACGGCGCCCACCAACGGCGCCGCCGGCATCGTGCCGGCGGTGCTCCACTACTACCGCCGCTTCACCCCCGGCGCCAGCGACGACGGGCTGATCCGCTTCCTGCTCACCGCCGGCGCCGTCGGCATCCTCTACAAGGAGAACGCCTCGATCTCCGGCGCCGAGGTGGGGTGCCAGGGGGGAGGTGGGGGTGGCCTGCTCGATGGCGGCGGCCGGGCTGGCGGCGGCCGTCGGCGGCACCACCGCCCAGATCGAGAACGCGGCCGAGATCGGCATGGAGCACA
>DASWQX010000452.1:0-4160 GCA_036403495.1 Thermoanaerobaculia bacterium | reverse complement strand
GCGGGCGGCATGGGGGAGGTCTACCGGGCCTACGACCAGCGGCTGGACCGCTTTGTGGCCATCAAGCTGATCCGTCCCGAGTCGGCGGAGAACGAAACCGCTCGCGAGCGCTTCCGCCGCGAGGCCCGCGCCGCCGCCCGTCTCTCCCATCCGTCGATCGTCCAGATCCACGACATCGTCGAGAGCGCCGAGAGCGACGCCATCGTCATGGAGCTCGTCGAGGGCGAGAGCCTGGCGCTCCGGATCGCCCGCGGCCCGCTGCCGATACCCGAAGCCGTCCGCCTCGGCAGGGAGATCGCCGAGGGGCTGGCGGCGGCGCACGCGAAGGGTCTGATCCACCGCGATCTGAAGCCCGAGAACGTGATGATCACGGCCGAGGGGAGGGCCAAGATCCTCGACTTCGGCCTCGCCAAGCGGTTGGAAGGCGAGGCCGCGCTGACCGCCGATCAGCGCGTGCTGGGCACCTTCCGCTCGATGTCGCCCGAGCAGGCGCGAGGGCTTCCGCTCGACCCCCGGTCCGATCTCTTCTCCCTCGGTCTCCTGCTCTACGAGGCCCTGAGCGGCAGGTCCCCCTTCGACGCCAGCTCGACGCTGGAGACGCTGACACGGATCTGTACCCACCGGCAGGCGCCCCTGCGCGAGGTGGACCCGGCGATCCCGGCGCCGCTCTCCGAGCTGGTCGACCGCCTGCTCGAAAAAGATCCGGCTCGCCGTCCCCAGAGCGCGGGGGATGTCGCGCGGTGTCTGGAGAGGCTGGAAGGCGGGACGGTGAAGGCGCCCCCGGAAGGTCCCGCCACGCTCTCCTACGCTCCTGTCCCTGTGCGGGAGAGCCGCTCCGAATCCGCCCACGCCGGCGGCGCGTCCTCTCCTGGATCCGTAAGACGAATAGGGATTTTCTCCGCGGTCGCCGCTTTGCTGCTGGCGGCCGGACTTGGCTGGTGGCACCTCCGGCGCCATCCACCCCTCCTCTACGTCGCGGTCCCAAAGCCGGTGCTGGCGGAAGGCAAGAAGAGCGCCGGTGTCGGAGTCCTTGCCGCGGGCCTGCGGAGCTCGCTTTTCAACGCTCTGCTCTCGCTCGACAGCGTATCCCCGCTGGCTCCCGAGTTGGTGGACCCGATCGCCGGCTCGCCGCGCGACATCGCGCGGGCGACCGCCGCCGGCGAGGTCGTCACCGCGCGGTTGAGCTGTGATCTCGCCACCTGTCAGATCACTCTGGACCGGGTTCGTGGAGCCGATGGGGCGATCCTCTGGTCGCAGAGCTTCGTGGTGCCCATCGAGAGGCCTTACCTGGTGAGCGAGGCCGTCTACGGCTACCTTCGGCAAGCTTACCCCGATCGGCCGCGGCAGCCCGGAGCTTCACACCCGGAGGTGCGGGCCGAAGACTACGCGGAGTACATGGGCCTCTACGAGAGCTTTGATACCCGCCGGGAAGAGGAGTATTCGATCGCCGTGATCCTGGAGCGCATCTTTCGGATCCAGCGGACCTCGCCGAAGTTTCTCGATGCCTACATGTTCGAGGCCTACATCCTCCAGCAGCGCTTCCGGTCGGGGCGTGACCCCAAGGATCTGGCGCGCGCGTACGAAATCCTTGAGCGGGCCCGGAAACTGGCTCCTGACGACCCGCGGCCTCTCTTCAGCACGTTCGAAGTGGCCTTGCTGGGGGAAAATCTCGAGCGCGCGGCGGCCGCCCTCCAGGAGCTCGATCGTCTGCAGCCGGGAGATGCCAGGCTGCTGGCGCAACGGGCACGCCTCATGGATCGACAGGGGAACGGAGAGGAGGCTCTGGCGCTGATGCGCAAGGCGACCGAGCTCCTCCCTTCCTGGCGCCATCTCTTCTGGCTCGGAGACATGGAGTACCGGCAGGGCCAGGTCGCGGTGGCACGCCAGGACCTCCACGAACTGTTGCGGCGCTCGCCGGAAAATCCGACGGGCTTGTCGCTCTTGGCGCAGCTCGAGTTGCTCGACGGCGATCCCAAGCAGGCGATCGCCCTCTATGAGCGTCTGGTCCAGAGGTCCCCCCAGTATGGATACCTGAGCAATCTCGGGCTCGGATACTTCCTGCTGGGGGATTTCGCTCGGGCCGAGCACAACTTCCGGCTCGCCTGGCGCCTGCAGCCCCGAAACCCATTCGGCGTCTTGAACCTCGCGGACACCTGTCTCCTCTTGCGGCGGAAGACCGAAGCGGAGAGCCTCTATCGCCTGACGCTGCAACTCGCGGAGAAAGATCCAACCGCCGCGTCGAACTGGCAGCTCTTCTCGACCCGTGCCCAAGCCTTCGCGCATCTGGGGCATAGCAACGAGGCCGTGGCGGCGGTCCAGAAAGCGCTGTGGTTGGCGCCCAAGAACCCCCAGGCCGCATTCGAGGCCTCCCTGGTCTACGCGCTCCTGGGAGACCGCGCTTCGGCCCTGTTCAATGCGGAAAGGGCGGTGCGGCAGGGGACCGAGCCGAGATGGTTTGCCATGCCCTGGTTCGATCCCCTGCGGTCGTCCTTGAAGTTTCCCGGGAGCGCTCCGCCTACCCACTGAACAGGTTCCAGGCCAGGAAGCAAGTACAATCGTTGAAGTCGCAGTCCCCAGAGGCGGGGTCGTCCTCTGCAATCAAGGCGTACACACCTCCATACGCCGTGGTGGAATACGTCAAGTCCAGGTTCTGAATGATCACGCTCGCCGGTGGGTTTTGGACTCCCGAAGAAACAGACGTGACGGTAAGGTAGAACGTATCGGTGCCTGAATTGAATGTGGCGACCGGTGTTTGAGACACGGGATCGATCATGGCCGTTGGCGATGTCCCGGTGCCGGAGATCGTCGCGGCTGCTTTTTGGGTGCTGTTCGAAACGACCGCGACCGTGATGGTGGAGCCGGTCTGGGTATACCCTGTCAAGGAACAGAGGACGTTGTCCGGGAGGGGAAACGGCAATTGGACGTCATTCCCTGGTTGTCCGACGTTGGTGCATGGCTGAATCGGGCCGTTGCTCATGATAAGAGTCTCCGTATGAGTCGGTTGTCGGTTCGTTGAGTCCGCTAGGCGGCTTTCGCCTGAAGCGCAGTCAAAGGGCCGACGGTGCCTTCGTCAGGGCCGCCGGTACCTTCGTTGACGATCGTCGGGTCTAGGCTCGCCTGCCCATAATATAGCATGTTGACCGTGAAAGGATAACTCATCGACGCGGTGTTATCATTATGATTTGGTACGGTGATGACGAGCTCGTCGGGTGACACTTGCTGGACGTCGTTGCCCGGCGGCGCGCCGGCGTTGCCCCAACTGATGGGGGTAGTAGCAAACTCCGCTCTCCACACTCCTGTACAGTTCGAACTTTCGGAGAGGGAGAGATTGATCGTGACTATGGCAGTTTCATGGCAGTTGACGTTAATGTTGCCGTCCGGACTGAGGCTCAAGCTGTTCGTGTTGGGATTGTAGATGGCAGTGATCGTAGTGTTTGGCATCGGGTTCTCCTTTCGGGTTAGAGTGGGTTGGACTGCTGCCTCGACTTGACTCCGTCTCCAAGCAAGCCCAGTGCCAACCGCCGCTCGCCTCGTGAGGCGTGCTTCAGATCGTCCATCCGCGGGCTTCCCCTGCACAGTCCGACATAGCTTCGACGTTCTTCGGCACAAGAGAACGTTGGCGATACAGTGCGTTCGTGGCAAAACACTCCTGTGATGCGTGGCACACGCGTTGCGTAGGCAGGACGGCCAGCCAGGTGGATCTAAGCGTTAGAAACACAGGCTGTCGCGCACTCAACGCTACGTCAAATCAAGGAGACGATCTCATGAGCGCCAATCAAATTGCGTCACCTCTCATTTCTATCGCCGCCGCCCAGGACGGCTCGGCGGTCGCTGTCGACGATCAAGGGAATGTCTATCAAGCAGTTCCGGGCGCCATTCCTTGGACTCAGGTGACCGGTGGGCTCACCTCCATCAGCGCCGCATCGGATGGAACCGTGCTGGGGGTTAATGTAACGGGTGTTGCCGGAGCCGTCTATCAATGGAATGACGGCAATTTTCAGACCGCTTACGCAGGATTGCCGACGACGGCCCAGATGGCAGACATATCCGTGGCCAGCAGCTCGGAGGTGTGGGCTCTCGACACGGGCGGCAACGCGTACCAATATTCGTCCGGAACCTGGGCGACGGTCGGTCCTCCTGCGATGCCGACCGGCGCGGTC
>DASWQX010000451.1:0-4503 GCA_036403495.1 Thermoanaerobaculia bacterium | reverse complement strand
ACGGAGAGCTCTGCGCGTCCACCTAACGCGCATTCGTCCATCTGGCGAAGACCGCCGCCACCTCTTCGTCGCTGGCGAAGTCGCCGGCGTCCGCCTCGCATAGGCCTTTCTCGATCTGCCGAACCTGCCATTCCTGAAGGTCGACGTAGGAGGAGATGGCCTCTGTGGCCAAGCGAGCTTCTGACTGGTCCGTCGCCCGCGCTAAACCTTCGAGACGCTGTTTCACTTCCAACGGAACTTCGACGGTCATCCGGGTCATCGGCTGGCTCATAGTCTCCCTTCCCAGGTTCCAAGATTACCACGCGCCCTGGGTACGCTCCGGGTCCTGCCCGCTGGGCTGGCTGGCCGCGGCGGCTTTGCGTTTGAGGTGCTGTCCCTGCTCCTGCTCCTCGCTCCGCTCCTTTCGAGGTGCCCTTCCGGCGATAGAAGCTCCGTGGCCCGACCGAAGCTTATTTCGCCCCCCTAGAGGATTGCCGGGCTCGCCTTGAGCGGACGGGACCTAAGTCGAAGCTGTGGGGGTGACGCTCATAATTGTCGGCGGATAAGATTCTATGCACGAAAACAGCCGGGAAACTCCCGGCGGGAGGCTCGCCGGGCCCGGTAGGTCATCCGCCGGCGTCGGCGCAACGTCCGCCGGCTCCGGCGAGAGGCTCGCCGGCAATTTCAGTCGACCCGCCGGGCCCGGCAAAGACCTTGCCGGGCATCTCGGACGATCCGCCGGGCCCGGCGGGACGTCCGCCGTGCATATTTCTTGGCCCGCCGTGCATATTCCGCTCCTCGCCGGCAATTTCGCGAAACGGGTCGGACTGTGCGGGTGTCCCTTTCAGGCCCTACAAGCACCTCAGGCTCGAGCCTCGCCAATCACCGAGATTCGTCCCTTCTCAAGGTTGCTCGCCCTCTCCTTGACGACGATCTCGACGTCCTGCCCCAGCGCGGTCAACAGCCGCAGCAGGCGATCGGTGGAGAAACTCGCGAGGCGACCGTTGAGCAGTGCCGACACCTTCGGCTGGTCGATGCCCATGAGCGCTGCAGCGGCCATCTGGGTCAGCCTCCTGCGGCGGATGACCCTCTGGATATGACTGGCCAGTTGGGCCTTTGCGAGCTCCTCCTCAGGTTCCGCGAAGCCCAGATCGGCGAACACATTGCCGCTGCTCGGAGTCACCGGGATGTCGGGCTCGTGCTTCTTGCCCATTGCTCGTAATCCTCTCTGGCTCGTTTGAGCCGCTTTTCGATCAGGTCCAAGTCATTCTGCGGAATGGCGCTTCCATGCTTGGACTTTTTCTGGAAGGCGTGCAGCACGTATATGACTCCGGAGAAACGAACGGTGTAGACGGCGCGATACGTGTCGCCATCGAAATCGTCCACAACCTCCAGAACGCCGGCTCCGCCAAATCCTTTGAGGGGCTTGGCGTAGAGCGCCTTACGGCCCAGTTGCGCATTCCATAGCGCACCGCCGACTCGCCGGCGGACCTCCTCGGGAAACTCTCTCAAGTCCTCCTTGCTCCTCCCGATCCAGCGTACGGGCTTAGGTTGGGTATCGTCTCCAGTCGGCGCCATTCTCCTCTGCTCCCATGCTATGCCAGTTTAGGCATAAACGCCAGCCCAGGGGTGGGATGTCGGTCAGCGAAAAAGCTCTCTCGGATGCTCAGCGACGCGGCGCTTGGACTACGGCGGTCCCGCCGAGCTCGGTCAGACGGTCGTCGCTGGGAAGAAGCAGTACGTCGTTCGCGGTACAATGGTACCGGATCGTGGGTACTGAAACCAACTCAGGCATGTCATGATTGCCGAGATAAGGACGACCAGCCGCTCTGGAACGGCATCGGCACCAAGCCCGCTACGGGCCCCAACTCTCGGCGGTTGCGGAACTGGCGCCAGCCGAAGAGCTCGCACACGAAGCCGCCGCCATCCTGACCCAGGATCCCCATCGCCAACCCGCGCGATCCAAGAAATCTCCCGCCCCAGCCTTCCACGCCGCCAGCCAGGCTGTGCGTCGTGGGCTCCGCGATGCCTATGCCCTGTTTCTGGCCGCCTACCGCGAAGCCGCCAAGAAACTCCGGATGGGAGACCGCAACGCCTGCTTTCCCGCCGGGAGCTTTCCTCCTGGGCTGCCGTTCGTGGGAGGGTAATCCGCGGCGGCAGGGTTCTTGACCTGACTATCGGTCCGCGACTGGCGCTCGATATCGGGTGGTCGGGAGAGGTGTATCGAGTCGGGCCCTTCAGGCAGGGATTCAGGGAGTTGGAGGCTTTAATTTCAGGCTCAGCCCAGTAGAAAAGCGGCTTGGGCCAAGCTCAAGAGGCTCCGAGAGGCGACCGTCAGTTCCAAGAGGCAGATAAGACGTGCTTATCGAGGCGCTTCTATGACGGAAAGGGTGGCACCTGTTCTGCACCCACCTGTTCTCGCGTTCTCTCCTCTCCTGGCGGAGGCCCCCTCCCGCACCTTCGCCTCACACCCCCAATGATCCCGCGTCCGTGTCTTGAGGGCTGTGAAGAGGCAGGTCGGCATGGCGTATGACGACTTCATCGTCAATATCTTCCCTGGCCAAAGCGACGACTACCACGTTTTAGCCGAGTCGAGCGGAGCCGAGGCGAGGGGGACATTCTTGGTGCCTGCCGAACTCGTGACCTCACCCTGGGATTCCCTTATTCCCGCTGGTCGGGATCTCCTTCCGGCCCATGGTACGCGGCCCTCTTCTTCTATCGCTACTCGCGAGGTCGGCGAAAGGCTATTCCAGGCGCTCTTCACGGATGACGTCTTAAGGCTCTTTGACCAGAGCATGCCCAATTCTAGCAGGGAGCCTTGGCGGGGACTCCGCTTACGGCTGAAAATCGATCGCAGGCTGGTATTAGTGTTCGGGTTGCCCTGGGAACTCCTGTACCTTCCTAGCACCCGAGATTTCCTAGGCCTGAGCCGACGGACTCCGATCGCCCGTACTCTCAGTGTCCCTCGATTCGTTGAGCCGCAGTTGCCTGCGACTCGCCTTCGAATCCTGGTTATCGCATCCAGAATTTCCTGTTTTTCGGCCCTCGATCTTGAGGCCGAGCGTTGCCAATTGGAAGCCATTGCCGGGTGGCGGAGAAACCTAGACATTGTCTTTCTGCCGATAGCCACAAGAGAAGAGTTGTCGCAGTCGCTCTGCCAAGCGCGGGATCAGTTTGACCCTTTTCACGTCCTTCACTTCATGGGCCACGGCAGCTTTCTTGCCGATGCAGGCGAGGGAGTTCTCTTGTTCGAAGGTGAATACAATAAGCCCGAAGAGGTAACCGGGCAGAGCCTTGCTGATGAAATCAAAGATTTCCCATCGCTCCGACTCGTCGTCCTCAATGCCTGCCAGACGGGACGGATCACCGACCGTTCGGGGCTTGATCCCTTCGCGGGCGTGGCGTCCGCTCTGGTACTGGCCGGAGTTCCCGCAGTGATCGCTATCAGATCACGGGTCTCCGACCAGGCAGCGATCACTCTGAGCAAGACTCTCTATCGGCGACTGGTAAAAGGCGACCCCGTCGACGTCGCCATGGCAGAATGCCGTCGGGCCATCTGGCGGAAGGAGGAGACGAAGGGCGAATGGGGCTTGCCCCTACTTTTTCTGCGGGGCCAAATCCATCCTCTCTTCCAAGTCCAACCCGATCCTAGGCTTCAGGCGATTGCTCGCGGGTTGGCGGGGTTCGCGCTCTCAGTGCTCATCGCTACTGTCCTGCTGTTAGGTTTGCGAACTCAACCTCATGTAAATAGAGTTTCACCTACCGCGATGAGCGAGTCCCTCGAGCTCAACAACGCCGGAGTCGCTCTCCTCGATCAACGGAAAGTCCCGCCCGCGACGCCTTCCTGAAAGCGCTACGGGCAAACCCCGGATTTGCCCCTGCGCACGCAAATTAAGCCGACCTGGACGCTGACGAGGGCCACTACTCCGAGGCGCTTGACCATGCCCGTGCCGCTCTAAAAACAGCTCCGAGAACAGCCACCTATGAGTACAACCTGGGAACCATCCTTTCGCAAATGGGCCGCGACGAGGAAGCTCTGGAGCATCTTGGCCGAGCCATGAAGCTGGACACCTGCTCGGCAAGGACCTTCAACGAGCGAGGTAACGTTTTTCTTCATCTAGACCTAGCGAAAGACGCACGGCAGGAGATCGAGCAGGGGCTCGTCTGCGATCCCTCGTTCGCCCCTCTCTACAAGAATCTCGCTCGTGTCGATCTTGCTCAAAAACAAAATGCAGACGCGATTCGGAATCTTGAGAAGTCTCTACCATTATATGACCCTCGCGATGCGCGAGGCAGGGCGGAGGCCGTCTACTGGCTGGCGGTTGCCAATTCCCGTGCCGGGCACCGGGAAGCCGCCTGCGAGACACTGAAAATGCTTCAGGTCCAAGGCACAGTGGCGATCCTCTGGAGGTATGAGGCTCGGGGGATTGCTCAACAAGAGGGCTGCGAAGGTGTCTTTACAGAGAGATGAGAGGCGCCAGCACTAAGAAGGCTGTGGCTGTAGCTTTTATCCTTATTGCCAGA
>DASWQX010000450.1:0-5628 GCA_036403495.1 Thermoanaerobaculia bacterium | reverse complement strand
CGGCGTGCTGCTGGTGGACATCGGCGCCGGGACGACGGAGTATGCTCTCTTCTCGGAGGGGGAGATCCAGTACAGCGGTGTGGCGCCGATCGGCGCCGGGCACTTCACCAACGATCTGGCCATGGTGCTGCGCACGCCGTTCGCCGAGGCCGAGCGCATCAAGGTCAAGCAGGGGTGCTGCCTGCCGAGCATGGTCACCGACGACGAGGGGATCGCCGTCCCCACGGTCGCCGGCGGCACCTCGCGGATCGTGCCGCGGCGCGAGCTCTGCGAGATCCTGCAGCCGCGCGCCGAGGAGCTGTTCACCATGATCCGCGAGGACTTCAAGCGCCACGCCTCCGACGAAGGGCTGCGCGGCGGCGTCATCTTGACCGGCGGCGGCGCTCAGCTCGACGGCCTGCTCGAAATGAGCGAGCAGATCTTCGACGCCGGCGTGCGCTACGGTCTGCCTCGCGGCCTCGGCGGCCTCGTGGACGTGATCAGCAGCCCGACGTGGGCGACCGCTTCCGGGCTCCTGCTCTACGCGCGCAACGCCGAGGAGAGCCAGAACAAAGTGCAGAAGAAATCGGGTTTCAGCGTGCGCGGGATGGTAGGAAGCCTGCGCGGTATGTTCTCCGATCTGCTTTAGAATCAGGACGACTCAAAAGGGGGTAAGCATGATTCTCTTCGAAGACCAGGACGGACCGGGAAACGGCAAGGACAAGCCGCTCCGCGTCCAGGCGGTCGCGGACTCGACGCCCGCCCGCATCAAGGTCATCGGCGTCGGCGGCGGCGGCGGCAACGCCGTGAATCGCATGATCGACGCCCAACTGCGCGGCATCGAATTCATCGCCGCCAACACCGACCTCCAGGCCCTGGCCAAGTGCCGCGCCCCGATCAAGCTGCAGATCGGCCACATGCTCACCAAGGGCCTCGGCGCCGGCGCCGATCCCGAGCAGGGGCGCAAGGCCGCTCTCGAAGATACCGACCGTATCCTCGAGGTCCTCGAAGGGGCGGACATGGTCTTCCTCACCGCCGGCCTCGGCGGCGGCACCGGCACCGGCGCCGTGCCGGTCATCGCCTCGCTGGCGGCCGAGATCGGCGCGCTCACCGTGGCCGTGGTCACCAAGCCGTTCGGCTTCGAGGGGCGCCGCCGTCTCCAGTACGCCGAGCGCGGCGTCGAGGAGCTGCGCAGCGCCGTGGACACGCTGATCACCATCCCCAACGAGCGCCTGCTCAACTTCGTCGAGCGCGGCACGCCGCTGTTCGAGGCCTTCCGCATCGCCGACGACGTGCTGCGGCAGGCCGTGCAGGGGATCAGCGATCTGATCACCATTCCCGGCGAGGTCAACGTCGACTTCGCCGACGTGCGCACGATCATGACCGGCATGGGCATGGCGCTGATGGGCACCGGCATCGCCAAGGGCGAGCACCGGGCGCTCGAAGCAGCGCAGCGGGCGATCTCTTCGCCGCTGCTCGAGGAGACCTCGATCCAGGGCGCCCGCGGCGTGCTGATCAACATCTCCGGCGGGCACGACCTCACCCTCCACGAGGTCGCCGAAGCCGCGCGCATCATCTCCGACTCGGTCGATCCGGACGCCAACATCATCTCCGGCATGGTGATCGATCCCGCCCTCGAAGACGCGATGAAGGTGACGGTGATCGCCACCGGTTTCGACCGCAGCGGCGACGACCGTCCGCGGATGCCCGTATCGGTGTCGTACTCGACGAGCCGCTCGACGCCAGTCCCCGCGCCCAGCCTGGCCGCGATGCCGATGATGCAGGAGCGGGAGCGGGAGCGCGCCGAGCGCGAGGAGCCCGCCGAGAAGACCGCCGCCGACGTGCCCTTCTACCGCAAGGCGATCGCGCACATCCGCGGCGACGACCCGAACGGCTTCGGCCCCAACTGGTCGAACGTCGACGACTACGACATCCCGACCGTGCTGCGGAAGCAGATGGACTGAGACTTGAGCCTCACACCGTATCGCCCGCCTCTCCCATTGGTTGGGAGTCGGGTGGGGCTCTGCCTCCTTTCCTGAGTTGACGAGAGCGTAAGCAGGGCGTATCTTAGGACGTCAGGAGGTTTAATGGACATCAGCGGTGCATATACGGCGGAACGTGCGGCGGCTTTATCAGGCGTGCCGAAGAGCACCGCTTACTACTGGGCGCGAAAGGGGCATCTCCTTCCTTCCGTATCGCAGAAGCCGCTGCTCTGGTCCTACACTGACTTACTAGCTCTTCGCACGATTTACTGGCTGCGGCAGCCCAAGTCCGCGTTCGACCGGGATGTACCCGCCACGTCGATGTCCCAGGTTCGGCGGGCGCTCCGGCAATTGCAGGCTCTCGATCTCGATCTCTTTGCGGAAGGACAATCGACCCTGGCGGTCACTCTCGCGGGAGAAATCGTCATCAATGCCGATGCGATGCCTTTGCAACTGGTGGACGGACAATACTTGGAGCGTAAGCTGGTCAATATCGTGGGTCCCTTCGAAGGGCTGGAAGGCACCAAGGGACCAGATCTTCTATGGCCCCGGCCGACCGTTCAGATCCTTCCCGGAAAGATCTCGGGAGCTCCGCACATCTCCGGCTCTCGGGTGCCGACGCAGTCCATCTACGCACTGTCAAAGCGGGGCTTTACGGTCGATCAAGTGGCGAAAATCTATCCCTTCGTCAGCCGGAACTCGCTGTGCGAGAGCATCGACCTGGAGGCGCAGCTCACACATAATGTTGCTCTGACCCGGGCTGCTTGAAGCGTGATCCGCTTCGCTCTCGACGAAGACGTTCCGGACACCATCCTCAATGCGCTCGGGCTTGGCATCCCGGAAGCGGAATTGGTTCCCATTCGCCATATCGATCCCAGGCTGCGGCAGATGGACGATTGGCAGCTCCTGTTATCTCTGCATCATCTCGGTGCTTGGGATGGCCTGATCAGCACGGATTCCCGGATGTTGAACCTGCCGAGAGAGCTTTCTGTCATTCATCAGACAAACCTCACTGTGGTGATCATCGAGAAGGCAGGCCACGATCCTATCCGGGCCGCAGGTCTTCTCCTGGTGCATTTGCCGGCAATTTGCGACAAGAGCGTCCGGTCCGTCGGACAGATCTGGAGACTGAGCGCTCAAAACAAGAACCACGACGATCCTTGGATAGAGCTCAAGAGAGTCGCTGAGCATCGGCAGATGAGCGTCAATGCATTGTTTCACGAGCACAAGCTGTCCAAGAATGAGCTGGGATGGAATCCCTTGCGGGAGCGGTCTTTCCCGCAGGGATAGATTTCACCTTGAGCCGCCAGGAGCATAAATGATTTCCAACCGAATTGGGCGCAGTCTTCGTCGTACCCTGCCGCTCCTACTGTTCGTCCTCTTGGCGGCTCCCGCCTTCGCGCTGGACGAGATCTACCTCGTCCGCCACGCCGAGAAAGCGGACTTCTGGCCGGCGGACCGCAATCTCGATGTCTTTCAGCCGCTCTCCTCGGCCGGCCTTGCACGGGCCGAAGCGCTCGCGGCCCGCCTCAAGACGGCTGGGATTGCCGCCATCTACACCAGCCGCACCACCCGGACGATCGAGACGGGCGCGCCCCTGGCTCACGAGACGCACGTCGCCATTACCGCCGACGACGCGTCGATCAAGCCCGAAGAGATGTCCTCGTTCCTGGCGCTGCTGCGCCAGAAGCACGCGGCGGACCGGGCGGTGCTGATCGTCGGCCACTCGAACACCGTTCCCGAGCTTCTCGCTCATCTCGGAGCCAAAGCGGACTGCTTCCAGCGGCTGGGGATCGCCGTTCAGCCCGGGAGCCTGCTGATCGAGGGGTATGAGGGGATGTGGAAGGTGGATCTGAAGAAGCAGGGATGCGACGCGATCGCGCGGGTCGCGCCGTAAGACCCGGACCGTCAGACCTGGGTGTGACTCATTCGCCCCACGGAGCGCGCCTCCTGTGCCAAGGTTTGAGTGCTCGCACCGCGGTCTGAGGACTCAAACCGCGATCTGGGTGATCCGCCCCGCGATGTGGATGCCGCTAATCTCGGGGCGAATGTCTCAGCTCGTGGGGCGGAAGGCTCAATTCATCCGTCGAATGAGGCCGCCGGGCCTCTCCTCTTGCGGGTTCCCCGGCGGTCCGTCAATTGTCAAAGATCCCCATTGAACTGCACGCTCGTGGAGTTGTCTACGGAGCAGCGAGGCAAACCGTCGCTGCCGGGGAATTTTTGGCTGAGCCTAAACGCCGGGGAGGGGTCCTCCGTAGACTGGAGGATGCCGCCTCTTGACTCTGAGGCTCGACTTCCAGAGGCGGGGCTCTTTGACAACTGAAGTTCGCCAGGTGGACGGCAAGGCCGGGCCGCCCGCTTGGCGCTGTTTATTCCCTTTCGCGGGTCTACCGGCGCTTATAGGGGATCGGGTCGGTCTGATACTGGAACAAATCCTGGTCGCCTGTCCCGTAGACTTCAGTGTCTTCAAGCGGCGTGCTGATCTTCAAAAGCATCAGTTGAGCCGGCTTGTCGATCTCTGCACGGAGACTGACCGGGAGATTCCCGAAGTTTGCCATTTCAAGCGTAATCGGAGCGTTGAATCCAGGGTCTATCTTGGGAGCGGTCACGTGGATCGTGATGCCGACGCGCGCCCAACTGCTTCGACCTTCAACGAGACCCACTAGGTCGGACGGAATCGACACGCATTCCAAGGTCTGAGCCAGTACAAAATGACCTGGCTTCAGGAGGAAGGTATCGGTTTCGTGATGATTCCAAAGGTCCGATGAGGACCAGAGAGAGGGATCTACATGGACGGCGGAGATATACTTCGGCGTCTCTTTTTTGAATTCAGTGAACTTTCGCCCCAGAGACAAGTCGATACTGACCTGAGCGATCCTGTCTCTCGAAATCGGAGGATCGATCTTCAGGGTTCCTGCAGAGAGATATCGAAGGATGTCAGGCTTGGAGAGAATCAACCGGCTGCACTCTTGAGAGAACACCTTCGAAAAGGAACGGCGTCAGGGCCTCGCCGGGAATCCGTGCAGTAAATTTATCGCCCAAGACCGAGACAACCAACGCAGGAAGCAGAGTGCGGCCTTCGAGAATTGGGTCCTTGAGACGCTCGGCGGGCACAAAGCCGAGCCAGGGACTTCCCCCATTGACGCAAATTCTTACGAACCGTTCGTCGGAGAAGGGGCCCGGCTTCACGTCGCAGGGCACCCAGATTCGTGTTCCGATTTTCAGCGCCATGGAATTCTCCTCTGGCATCAAATCATATCCACTCTTCGCGCTAATGTCCAGGCTCGGGCCGTTTGGAGTCACCCCGGCGGCCGCGGCACGTAGCTGTCGGGACCGACCCGCCGGGTTTCGATGACGTCAGGATCGGGCGGCGCTCCCAGGTGGAAGACGCGGGCGGCGATCCAGGCGAGGCTGAGGGTGGGGATGGGCGCGGAGATCGGGATCAGCGCCTCGATGGTGGCGACGTTGCGCAGCGCCTGGAGGCCGAAGCGGTTGAGGATGTACCAGATGATCGGCGCCGAGAAGACGTCGAGCGCGAGGTCGAGGAGGTCGAGGCCGACCACGAGCGAGAAGGGCACCGCGCGCACGGTGGTGAAGAAGTCCGCGTTCGGCGGCACCCGCAGGCGGACGCGGCGGAGCGCCCGGAACGCCCAGGCCAGGACGATCG
>DASWQX010000449.1:0-10859 GCA_036403495.1 Thermoanaerobaculia bacterium | reverse complement strand
CCGCGAGAGCTCTGATGTTCGGTTCTGTACAGCCTGAGACTCTCGCGACCTTTCAGGCCGCATGGAACTTTGGCCTGCTTACCCAGGGCATCGGCCTCCGACCTTAGCCCTGGGCTAGGTTCTCCCGGCCCATTGGGCCGGTTTGTTGGATGCTCTAACAGAACCCGGTGGCTATCCTTAGCGGGTGCACCGTGTCACGGTCCGTCGTGTAGCATCCAGCTACGCTAAGGTCCTTCCCTTCAGAATTCTTCCCTGTAAGCGCTACGTTGACCACCCACATAGTTGCTTATGCGCCAGTCTCCATTGTATTGACGAAAGTACGACACTGAGATAGGCTGTCAGCTAAGTCCAGTCAGCCAAATGAGATACCAAGCGGATGCTTTTGCTCTCTAAAGCTGTGCCAGGCTCAGAATCTGCCGCGTTGGCTGCGAGAAGACTGGAAAATTAGACGCCGAAGCTAAGGTTATGCGAGGTCTTTTAAGGAGGCAAGATGCACTGGCTTGAAGTAAACAGTGGTGCTGTTGCTGCTCTGTCTTCAGTACTGCTCACCGTAATCACGATAGTTTATGTTTATCTCACTGGGCGGTTGGTTAAAGAAAGCCAAGAGATGCGTGCCGCCATACTCCAACCGGAGCTTGCAATCTACCTTCACCCTCTTGAGGGTTCACCTAATTTTATCATACTGCGCATTGAGAATGTTGGCGCCGGTCCTGCTCGCAAGATCCAGCTGAAGACTGACAGACCGTTCGAGACCGCACACACGAAAGACTTGCGCGAGGTGGGTATTTTCCGAAAGGGCATTAGCTATCTTGCGCCAAGACAAAGAATTGATCATTTCCTTGTCAGCGTTATCGGTAAGCTAGAGGAGCTAGTCAAGCGGCCTTTGCTGATTTCGGCGAGCTACAACGATGCCGCAGGCAAGGCGCACACACAGGAATTTGTGCTTGACTTTGGAGAAATGGAAAATCTCGCCTGGATTGGCAAGCCACCATTGCAGGAGATTGCAGGATCTATAAAACAGATTCAAGGAGACTTTGGGAGAGTCGCTACAGGGTTCAATAAGCTACATGTTCTCACTCAGCCCCTCGCTAACTATAATCGAAGTATAGAAGCGCAAACTCTTGCTTGGCGCCTTGAGAGTCTGTCGCAAGAGCAAATAACCGAGATTGAAGCGTTGGTGGCGAAGAAAGAGCAAGAGCGTGAGTCAATCCCTCCATCCGATGCAGTGGGCGGTGAGGGAAACGCATAACACTGGCGCTCCACCGGACTCCCACCGCACTACCGTGCGGTCGTCGCCGGTGAGCTTCTGAGCCGTTAGCCCCTGCGAGGAGAGTCGCGTGCTGCAATCCAGGGTTGTTCAGTGCTTTGTCGCCGCAGCCCTTTGCCTTTTCGCACCGCCAGGGTGGGTTGGTGAGGCGCGCATTCCCTTGAGCAGTGGTGGCGCGTTGGTCCTCCGCTCCCGACGGCTGGCACCAAGCTAATCGGCCCGGCCCAGTCGCCACGCTGTCTTTCACGCCGGCCTCTGGTGATGCGTTTCAGGTCCTGGTCGGCGCTCGGCAGCCGATAGCGGCGGAGGGCTGCTAGCATGCCGGCCGAAAGAGGAGAGAAGCCGATGCCCAGCGCCCGGATCTGCCTGCCTGCCTCCCTGATCGCCTGTCTGCTGACGACGGCCGCCGTCTGCGCCGCGGAGCCCCGAGCCCTCGAATTGACGGTCGATGCCACAGACGCCCCGCGCGGCGTCTTCCATTCGCGGCTGGTCATCCCCGCCGCGCCGGGGGAGCTGACGCTCGCTTATCCGAAGTGGGTGCAGGGGGAGCACGCGCCGAGCGGGCCGGTCACGCAGATCGCCGGCTTCCGGGTCTCGGCGGCGGGGAAGGCCCTCGCTTGGCGGCGCGATCCGCTCGACGTGTTCCTGGTGCGGGTGGAGGTGCCGGCCGGCGCGCGCGAGGTGGAGGTGGATTTCGACTACCTCTCGCCTCCGGAGGATATCAACGGCCTGGGCTACGGCGAGACGCCGAATTCCACGCCTCACCTGCTGATCGTCGACTGGCACGACCTCCTGGTCTATCCACTGGGGCCGAACACGATGGAGATCCCGGTGCGCGCCTCCCTGCGTCTGCCGGCCGGCTGGAAGCACGACTCGGCGCTGGTCCCCGACTCAGGCGGCGAGGCCGGGAAGGACGGTCTCCTGACCTTCGCGCCGGCGAGCGTCTACACCCTGATCGACTCGCCGGTGCTCGCCGGGGAGATCTTCGAGACGTTCGATCTGGGCACTCCGGAATCGCCGCTCCGCCTGAGCGTCGCCGCCGACCGCCCCGCGTCTCTGGCAGTGTCCCCGGAGCGCATCGCCGCCTACCGGCGGGTGCGTGCGGAGGCGCTGGCGCTCTTCGGTGCGCGCCACTACCGCTCCTACGGCTGGCTGCTCGCATTGAGCGACGCGATCGATCACAACGGTCTGGAGCACCACGAATCGAGCGACGACCGCGGACCGGCGACGATGTTCTCGGACGAGGCCGAACTGGTTCGCCAGGGGACGCTGCTGCCGCACGAGTACGTCCACTCCTGGAACGGCAAGTACCGCCGCCCGGCCGGGCTCGCCGTCCGCGACTCGCAGCAGCCGCTCGACACCGGGCTGCTCTGGGTCTACGAGGGGCTGACCCGCTATCTCGGGGACTTCCTGCTGACTTCGCGCAGCGGCATCCGGCCGATCGAGATGACCCGCGACTACATCGCCTGGGTCGCCGCCAATCAGGACCGCAACCGCCCCGGCCGGCGCTGGCGTCCGCTGGCCGACACGGCGGTCGCGGCGCAGGTGCTCTCCGGGCTCCCCAACGGCTGGAACGCCTACCGCCGCCCTCTCGACTACTACGACGAATCGGGATTGATCTGGCTGGAGGCCGACACGATCGTGCGGCAGAAGAGCGGCGGGACGAAGTCGCTCGACGACTTCTGCCGCGCCTTCTTCGGCGGCGCCTCGACGGCGCCGGCCGTCGTGCCGTATACGGCCGAGGACGTCTATGCCGCCCTGAACCGCGTCGTCCCCTACGACTGGCGGGGCTTCTTCGCCGAGCGGGTCTACGCCATCCAGCCCCACGCGCCACTCGGCGGCATCGAGGGCGCCGGCTGGAAGCTGGTCTACAGCGAGCAGCCGAACGCCTACCAGACGCTGCGCGCGAAGAGCTCGAAGCGGATCGACGAGAGCTTCTCGTTAGGGATCTGGGTCAAGGACGACGGCACGATCGACGACATCGCCGTCGGCGGCCCCGCCTGGGAGGCGGGCCTGGGGCCGGGGATGAAGATCGTCGCCGTCGCCGGCCGGGCCTGGACGGCGGACCTCCTCGCCGCCGAGGTCCAGGCGGCCAAAGGGGCGAAGGAACCGATCGAGATCG
This sequence comes from Thermoanaerobaculia bacterium, assembly GCA_036403495.1. GTDB lineage: Bacteria > Acidobacteriota > Thermoanaerobaculia > Multivoradales > UBA5704 > DATARR01. The sequence goes on along the minus strand of DASWQX010000449.1, from coordinate 7,470 downwards.
CAGCCCAGCAGGGAGACGTTCTCAAGACCTTCCGGGTGAGCTACCACGACGGCGAGCGCTATCCGCACCTGGAACGCGACGCCTCCAAACCGGACCTGCTGGCGGCGATCCTGGCGCCGAAGAACCGGTGATCGCCCCTGCTCGGTGCTCCTGGCGTAGGATCGGCGCCATGAAAAATTACCTGGCGGGTCTTCTCGTCGTCCTCGGCTCTCTCGCGCCCGCGGCCCTGGCGGGCGCGGAGCCTCCAGAGGTGGCGGCCTACAACGCCGCCTCGGCGTTGGTGCAGGAAGGCAAGCTCAAACAGGCCATCCCGCAGTTGGAACGGGCGATCGAGATCAGGCCTTCCTACAGCGCCCCCTATTTCGCTCTCGGCGAGATCTACGGCAAGCGGGGCCTGCCGAGCCAGGGAATGCTCTACTACATGCGCTTCGTCTCGCTGGAGCCGGATGGGGAGCGCTCGGCCACGGCCGCGAAGAGGGTGTTCGAGCTGCTGACCTTCGGCGTCAAACCCGGCGACGGCGGGAACATCACGATCTCGATGAATCCGGATGCGGACAAGGCGGACGATCTCGGTCCTCTCGATCTCGGGCGCACTCTCGCCGCGTCGACGATCCATCTGGATGAGGGCAAGGCGCAGACCAAGGCCGAGCGCTACGTCTCCGCCCTGAAGAGCTTCGTAAACCTCGCGGACGAGCTGACGCAGGGGGGTTCCAAGCTTTCCGGTGTCCTGTGGAAGCGGGCCGCCGCGCCGATCTTCGAGCTCGATCGGCGTGGCGTCCTGGAGGGCTTCCTCAACCTCCTGGCGGCCCGGGCGGGCTTCGACGGCGCCGAGGCGTGGCTGAAGAAGAATCCCGATCAGAAGGCGAAGGTCGACGCCGCTCTCGCCGAGCTCAGGCGGTGAAGCCCGCGCCACGCATCCACGGCGCGTTCCGAACCCTTGCTCAGCACCAGTTCTTCGGCACGTTCCGGGTCAAGACCGGAAGCTCGGAGACCGGAACATTGAAAATCTTTTTGTAGACCCAGTCGTTGAATGCCTCCAGCTCGAAGCCCTGGCGAAACTTCGGGTCGTTCAACGCGTTCAGGATCGCGGGCCCGACGCGGTACTGATGGATCACCTCGTCGAAGGCCAGATCGGATTCGAGCGCGTCCACCAGGCGCTCCGCTTGCCGCGGGTCCGTGACTCCCTTCTCGCGCAGCAGGGAGGCGCGGCTGGCCGGATCCAGGTGGATGTGGGGACGGCGGAGCTCCGCGAGCCGGTGGAGCTGAGATTCGTTCACTTCCAACGGCACCTCTTCCTCGCCCTCCTGGCTTACCCTTCCGGGAAGGAGCCAGTCGGCCAGCGTTCCCGGAGCCGCCTGGAAGGCCTTCACATAGAGATGGCCGGCCGGGTCGGTTCCGGCTTCGGGGTAGGCGGCCTTGAAATCGCGCTCGAAGGCCGCCGCGGCGAGCTCCAGCTCGCTGTTCCGTCGCCCGATCGTCCAGCTCCTGAACTGTTCGTCGTCGAGATGCGCGGCGGTGTTCGCCTGCGCGCGCACCCCCTCCTCCAGGGCGTCCTGGAAAGTGGCGGGTCCGTAGAGGCCGGGCAGCGGCTCCAGCAGGCGTCCGCGACTGTCGAGGATGTAATGGATGCTGGTGTTGCCGGCGAGGGTGTGCGGCACCGGCCGCACCGAGCGCCAGTGCAGGATGTAGCGGTCCCGCAGGATCTGGTGGATCTCACGGTTCTGGTAGAGGACGGTGCGGAAGAAGCGGCTGTCGGCGTCGCTGGAGTCCTCGTCCAGCCGCCCCAGGAGACGCAGGGAGAGGATCGGCTTGCCTTCCGCGCGGGCCGCGGCCTTCGCGGCATCGAGGTCGGTGTACCAGACGAGGCCGCCCTCCTCAGCCTGCGCGAGCGCGGCACCGCCGCGGAGAAACAGGATCAAAACCAGAGGGAGGATGGCGGCGATTTTCGTGCGCATGCGCGGTCTCCTTGTCCGAACGTTGTACCGAGGCTCACGATAGCTCGGGGAGCGGCGTGCAACGTAACGGCAACGTAACGTCTCGGGCCACCTTGCGGGAATTCAGTTACCATCGGACCCGAGAGCCTCGAAGATGAACGCGCGCGTGATCCTGGTGATTGAAGACGACCTTGCCATCCGGCGCGGGATGGTCGCGGCACTGCGCCATGCCGCGTACGAGGTGCGGGAGGCCGGGGACGGGGTCGCGGGCGCGGAGCTGGCCCTGGTGGGGGATCTGGATCTCGTGCTGCTCGACTTGGTTCTGCCGCGGCGCGACGGGCTGGAGGTCCTGCGGCGCATCCGGAGCGCGGATCCGGCGCTGCCGGTGATCGTGGTCACGGCGCGCGGAGCGGAGGAGGAGCGCGTGCGCGGGCTGGAGATGGGAGCCGACGACTACGTGGTCAAGCCGTTCAGCGCCCGCGAGCTGCTGGCCCGGGTGGAAGCGGTGCTGCGGCGATCGCCCGGGAGGCCGCAGCCGGTCCGCCACCTGCTCCTCGCCACCGGCGAGGTCGATCTCGACCGTTGCGAGATGCGGCTCGCCGGCGGCGGCCGCGAGGAGCTTTCGAAGCTGGAGGCCGACGTGCTGCGCTACCTGGCGAAGAGCGGCGACCGCCTGGTATCGCGCGACGAGCTGCTGGCGCGGGTCTGGCAGCAGAAGCCGCATCTGATCGCGACGCGCTCGGTGGACATGACCATCGCCCGCCTGCGCAAGAAGCTGGGCGGCCGGGAGGTGCTGGTCACCGTGCGCGGCAAAGGGTACAGGCTGAGCTCGTGATCCGCCGGCCGCTGCTCGTCGCCGCCGCCTTCGCCGTCAGCGCCCTCGTGCTGTTCGGCGCCCTGGCGCGCATCACCGCGATGACCCTGGCGCTGGAACGCTCGGAGGCGTCCGCGCGCCAGCGCGCCACGCAGGAGGAGAACGTCCGGATCGCGCTCTGGCGGTTGGATGCCACGCTGACGGGGTTGATCGCGCTGGAGAACACGCGGCCGGCGGCGCGGTTCCGCTCGGCGTCCGAACCGGCGGGTCTGCTGCCGGGGCTGGTCCACGCCCGCTTCGAAGTGGGAGCCGACCGCCGGCTGCGCGCCGAGCCGCCGCTGGCCGCGCCGCCCCCGCCGAATTGGGTGGCGGCGCTGCCTATCCCTGAACCGCCGCCGCGCAGGCCCGCGCTCGCCAAGGCGCTGCTTCCGAAGCCGGCGCAGCTCGCACAGGTGCCAGCCCCTGAGAAGCCGGCGGTGCCGGCGGCCCCGGCGCGGCCCATCGCCCAGGACCTCGCGAACGTTCTGGCGGGGCGCTTGCCGTCGGCGACGGGCGTGCCGGCCGATCCGATCAACTGCAACGAGAGCGGGCAGCAGTTGCAGTACACGCAGGAGGCGCTCAACACCCTCGCCTTCCAGCGCCGCCAGGAGCTCGGACGGCAGGCCACGCTGGTGCGCCCGGCCAGCGCGCCGCCCGGTGTCGAGGTGGAGTCGGCCTTCGAGGCCCGCTGGCTGGACGGCGACCTGGTCCTGCTGCGGCGCGTCCGCCGCGGCGACGAGCGCAGCCTCCAGGGCACCTGGATCGACTGGCCGGCGTTGCGCGCCTTCCTGCTCGCCCAGGTCGCGGCGGTGGCCCCGGCGTCCAGCCTGCAGCCGGCCGGCGAGCGCGACGGGGCCGATCCCGGCCGGCGGCTGGCGCTGCTGCCGGCGCGGCTGGTCCCGGGGCCGATGCTGGAGACCGCGCCGCAGGACTGGACGCCGGTGCGCCTGAGCCTCGCCGCGGCTTGGGGTGCGGCCCTGCTCGGCCTGGTGGGAGTGGGGAGCCTGCTGAAGAGCGCGGTGACGCTCAGCCAGCGGCGGGCGGATTTCGTCTCGGCGGTCACCCACGAGCTGCGCACGCCGCTGACCACCTTCCGGCTCTATACCGAGATGCTGCTCGACGACATCGTGCCCGCCGGCGAGCGGTCGTCCTATCTCGCGACCCTCAAGCGCGAGGCCGACCGTCTCGGGCACCTGGTGGAGAACGTGCTGACCTTCTCCCGGCTGGAACGGCGGGCGGCGGCGACGCGGATCGAGAGCCTGCCGCTGGGGGATCTCCTGGAGCGGATCGTCCCCCGCCTCGCGGAGCGCGCCGCGCAGGCGGAGCTCGCGATGAACGTGGACGCCGCTCCCGAGATCTCCGCCCGGCGGGTGCGCGTGGACCTCGCGAGCGCCGAGCAGATCCTCCTCAACCTGGTGGACAACGCCTGCAAGTACGCGCCCAATCCGGTCCAGCCGACCCTGCACCTCGCCACCGCTCTCCGGGGCAGCCGCGCGGTCGTCCGGCTCCACGACCATGGTCCGGGGATCGAGCCGCGTGAGCGGCGGCGGATCTTTCGCACCTTCCACCGTTCGGCCGCCCGCGCCGCCGGCTCGGCTCCCGGGGTCGGTCTCGGGCTCGCGCTTAGCCGCCGCCTCGCTCGCCAGATGGGGGGCGACCTCCGCCTGGTCGCCTCCGAGGAAGGGGCGAGCTTCGAGCTCTGGCTGCAGCCCGGCTAGCTGTTCAGCTAGAGACGCGCTTCAGCACCAGCACTGTGGTGTCGTCGGCCGGCGGGCCGTCCGAGTGCATGTAGCTCCGCCAGTCCGCGAACAGCGCCTCGAGGATCTCGCCGGCCGGGCGGTCTCCCAGCGCGCGGAGGAGGTCGCGCGGGCGGTCGTAGCCGTACTGGTCGCCGCGAGGATCGGTGGCTTCGAACAGCCCGTCCGAGCAGAAGACGAGGGCGCCCCCGGGCGGAATGGCGAAGCGGAAGTCCGCGTACTTTCGCTGCGGGCCCTGGCCGAGCGGCAGGCCGGGGAGGTTGATCTCCTCGACCTCGCCGTCGTGGGCGAGGAGCAGGGGGAAGGGGTGGCCGGCGTTGCCGAGCAGCGCCTCGCCGGTCCGCGGATCGAGCCGCACCAGGGCGAGCGAGGTGAAGTTGCGGTGGGCGCCGCCGCGGCGGATCACCCGGTCGACCTCGCGCAGCACCTGGGACGGCGTCTGCGCGGCGGTGATCGTGCTGGTCAGCGCGGCGGCCGTCATCGCCTGCACGATGGCGCAGGAGTAGCCGTGGCCGGCCACGTCGCCGGCGGCGATCCAGAGGTTGCCGTCCGCGTCGGTGACGAAATCGTAGAGGTCGCCGCCGGCCTCGGTGGCGAGGATCGAGTCGACGGCGATCTCCCACCCGGCGACCGCGGGCACTTCCGGCAGCAGCTCGCGCTGCATCCGCGCCAGCAGGTCCATCTCGTAGGTGAGCCGCCGTTCCTCCTCCATGCGGCGCATGAAGGCGGGCTGCCGGAGCCGTTCTCGCTCGGCCCACTCCGGCCGCCTCATCCCGACCAGGCCGAGCGCCAGGAGGAGGACCGGGACGCCGGCGGTGAGGGCGAAGGAGATCGGCAGCCAGGCGAGATGGAGCGCGGCGAGCGCCGCCGCGGGGAGCAGGCAGCCGGCGAGGGCCGCGGCGAAGAGGGCGGCGAGGCCGGCGCGGCGGGTGGCGACGACGAGGAGGCCGGCGGCGGCCACGTCCGCCGCCACCTGCCAGCCGACCGGCCGCAGCGACACGATCGGCAGGGCGAGTCCGGCGGCCAGCGCAGCGGCCCAGGGCGCCCAGCGCGCCGGCAGGAAGCGGTAAGCGAGCCCCAGGGCGAGAGCGACGCCCGAAGCGAGCACGATGCTGGTGAAGAAGGGCATTCCCTCTCGGGCCAGCGGCAGGCGGACGCTCGGGTCTTCCGTCCAGACTCCCGGGAGACGGCTCGCGAGCGCCATCGCGGCGAGCCGGCAGCCGGCGAGAAGAGCGCCGAAAGCCACGCCTTCGACCAGCGCCTGGCCGCCGCGCGGACCGAGGAGGCCGGCGCGAAGGGCATCCAGTCCGACGGTCCAGCCGGGTTGGACGGCGCGGAGGAACGACTCGCCGGAGGACCAGAGCACGAGCGCCCAAAGGGCGATGAAGAAAGCGCCCAGAGCGCCGAGGAGCCCCCGCCAGTTGGGGTCCGCTAAGAGAAGGCCAGCCGCCGCGACCACGAACAGGATCGCCGCCAGGGTGAGCCCGTTGACGAAGTCGATGCGGCGCTTCCCGAGCAGCACCAGGAAGACCGCCAGCACGGCGAGGACCCCGAGGATCAGCGGCACCACGATGAGGAGGATCTCGGGAAGATCCTCATGGAGGTCCACGCCGGTCCGCCTCGCGCCGCCGATCCGCCGGTGCAGCATGAGCAAACCGGTGCCGGGGAAATCCGTTACCTCGATGCGCTGGTCCGGCCGGCTGCCGAGGACCGGAAAGTAGGAGACCGCGCCGTTGTCGTTCGAGGCCCCGCGCTCGGCTCCTCCGAGGCTCTCCCCAGGCCCCAGAAGTAGCTGACAGAGCTCGGTCGCCCGCGCGAGGGGGAAGGTCGACGGTTTGGAGCCCGCGTTGCGCCCGATATTTTCCTCGGTCCCCCAGCGCAGGTCCCAGGGCTGGCCGGAGGGGAGGAAGCCGATCAGGAGCTCCTGGACCGGGCCGACTCCCGGCAGGGAGGCCCGCTGCCGCACCTCCACGAGCAACCCGTTGCCGAGGGCCGCCGCGTCCTCCGGGCTCACCCGATCGAGGACCGACCGCTCGGTGCGTCCCAGATCCTTCGCCCGGGTGGCGAGGGCGACCCGCGGCGCCGCGCCGATCAACCGGGCTCCCGCCCGCCGCGCGAGCTCCAGATAGCGCTCGACGAACAGGCGCTTCTCGGGGAGCTGGACGGTCCGCCATTCCGGCAGCCATTGGCGGGCCAGGGCCACGCCGGCCGCGAAGACCAGCACGCCCAGGGCGAGCGCGAGCAGAGAGGCGGCGAGCGGATTTCGTTTCGTCGGCACGGTCCTATACGGTACGCCATCGGGCGCCCGAAGTTGCGGGCGCGGTTTGCTAGAATCCGCCGACTATGACTTCGAAGATCCGAATCCTGCTCCTCGCCCTGCCGGTCCTGCTGGCTTTCGCCGCGGCGCCGCTCGCCGCGCAGCCGCCCAAGAAGCTGATCATCCTCGGCTTCGACGGCGCCGACGCCAAGCTCACCGAGAAGTGGATGGACGAGGGGAAGCTGCCGAACCTCGCGAAGCTGCGCGCTCAGGGGAGCTTCGCGCCGCTGCGGCCGACCATCCCATCGCAGACTCCGGTCTCCTGGTCCACCTTTTCGACCGGCCTCAACCCGGGGCGGCACGGCGTCTTCGACTTCCTCAAGCGCGATCCCAAGAGCTACAGGCCCTCCTTCGCCGCGGCCGAGGAGGGGTACGAGACCGTCCTCTTCGGCAAGAACAACGGCTGGATGCTCGGCCTGATCGCCGGCGTGGCGGTGGCGCTGCTGCTCCTGCTGCTGCTGAAGCTCTTCCGCCTGCGCACGGCCGTGGCGGGCGCCGTGGCGGTGGTGCTGGGGATCGCCGCCGGCGTCGGAGCGGGGATCGCGGCCGGCCGCCTGGTGCCGGCGTCGCGGCCGATCGCCATCAACAACCAGCACGGCGACACCTTCT
>DASWQX010000448.1:0-5805 GCA_036403495.1 Thermoanaerobaculia bacterium | reverse complement strand
CCTCCTCGCGCGGACGGACGAGGACGACGGCGGGGGGGAGGCGGGTCATGCTGGAGCTCCGGCGCAGCCCGCCCGCAGGGCGGAATTTATCCAGCCTGGGGTGTCAACCCCAGGAGGATGGAGCCCCCGCCTTCGACGAGCCCCGCAGGGCCGATAGACCTGCTCAAAATGATCTGCCGGCCCTTCGGGGCTTGGGGATGTTGGAGGCTCTCCCACCTGGGGTTGACACCCCAGGCTGTGAAAATCCTGCCCTGCGGGCGAGCCTGGGATTTCAGTCCCGGGCGCGGCGGGTTCGCAGGCGTACGGCATTCCAGGTCGGACTCTACCGGAATCCGCGCCGCAGCTCGCGCTTGAAGGTGGCGAAGGTCTCCTCGCCGTGCAGGCAGAGGACGACGCGGTCGAGCTTCGTCCCCCCCTGAAGGAAGCGGTGGACCTCGGTCAGTGTGATCCGCGCGGCGCGGTCGACGGGGAAGCCGAAGTTGCCGGTGGAGATCGCCGGCAGGGCGATCGACTTCATCCCCCGGCGGTCGGCGAGCGCCAGGGCGGCGCGCACGGCGGCGGCGAGCTTCTTGTCCTCGTCCCCGTCGCCCATGCGCGGCCCAACGGCGTGGATCACCCGCTTGGCCTTCAGGTTGCCGGCGCCGGTCATCACCGCCGTGCCGACGGGGGTGCCGCCGATCCGGTTGCACTCCTCCTGGATCGAGGGGCCTCCCTTGGCGCGGATCGCGCCGGCGACCCCGGTGCCGAGCTGGAGCTGCTCGTTGGCAGCGTTGACGATCGCGTCGACGTCGAGGTCGGTGATGTCCCCCTCGACCATCTCGAGCTGCGTGCCGTCGAACGCCACGGTGACCTTGTTCTCGATTTTGTTATCGGTCTCCGGCATCGGGCCCTCCCCTGCAATGATAGCAGCCCCCTTGGCCTCAATCCTTTTTCCTCAATAGTGTAGACTCCTGGCCGCCATGTGGAGCGAGCTGAAAAAGGGGCTGGCGGCTGACCTCGCCAGGGTGATCCAGGAGCGCTTCGGCGTCGTCCACGAGCCCGTGCTGGAGGTGCCGCCGCGGCGCGAATTGGGCGACCTCTCCTCCCCCGCCGCCATGCAGCTCGCCCGCGTCCTCAAGCGCAACCCGCGGGCGATCGCCGAGGAGCTGGCGCAGGCGATGCCGCGCTCGGGGCTGGTGCGCGACGTCCAGATCCAGGGCACCGGCTTCCTCAATTTCTTCCTCGACCGCCGGGCCTTCGTGGCGCGGATGATGGACGCCCCGCTGCTCGACAGCGGCGGGGTGCGCGGCGCCAAGGTGGTGATCGAGCACACCAACATCAATCCCAACAAGGCGGCCCACATCGGCCACCTGCGTAACGCCGTGCTCGGCGACGTCCTCGGCCGCTCGCTGAAGAGCCTGGGATACCCGGTCGAGATCCAGAACTACATCGACGACACCGGCGTGCAGCTCGCCGACGTGGTGGTGGGCTTCCTCGACCTGCGCGGCATGACGGCGGCGGACGTGGCGGCGATCCCGGAGCCGTTCGACTTCTACTGCTGGGACCTCTACGCCGAGGCCGGCCGCTGGTTCGCCGAGGACCCCGAGCGGCAGAAGCTGCGCCGCGAGACGCTCCACGAGCTGGAGTCCGGCGTCGGGCCGCGCGCCGAGATCGGGCGCCTGGTGGCCCGCCGGATCGTCGCCCGCCATCTCGCCACCATGCGGCGGATGGACGTCTCCTACGACCTGCTCACCCGCGAGAGCGACATCCTGGGGCTCAACTTCTTCGAGCAGGCCTTCGCCCGCCTGAAGGAGAGCGGCGCCGTCCACCTGGAGACCGAGGGGAAGAACCTCGGCTGCTGGGTGATGCCGCTGTCCCAGGCCGAGGAGTTCGCCGGCCTGGAGGACCCCGACAAGGTGATCGTGCGCTCGGACGGCACGGTGACCTACGTCGGCAAGGACATCGCCTACCAGCTCTGGAAGTTCGGCCTGCTCGGCCGCGACTTCGGCTACCGCTTCTGGCAGGAGGAAGGGGTCTGGGAGACCACCCGCGACGGCGTCGAAGGGCATCCGCTGTTCGGCGGTGCCTGGCGGGTGTTCAACGTCATCGACGTCCGCCAGAGCTACCTCCAGAAGATCGTCCGCGCCGGCCTCCAGGCGCTCGGCTACACGGCCGAGGCCGAGCGCTCGGTCCACTTCGCCTACGAGATGGTCGCCCTGTCGCCGGCCACCGCCCGCCAGCTCGGCTTCCTCGACGAGGCCGAGGGGGACGACAAGGTGCTGGAGATGAGCGGCCGCAAGGGGATCGGCGTCAAGGCGGACGACCTGATCGACCAGTTGGAGATCAAGGCGCGCGAGGAGATCGCCAAGCGCAACCGCGAGCTGGTGGACGCCGAGCTCGACGGGCTGGCCCACGAGATCGCCATCGCCGCCCTCCGCTTCTTCATGGTCAAGGCGACCACCAACCGGGTGATCGCCTTCGACTTCGACGAGGCGCTCAGCTTCGAGGGGGAGTCCGGCCCCTACCTCCAGTACTCGTTGGTGCGGGCGAAGAACATCCGCCGCCGCCTGCAGCAGGAGGGGATCGCCGCCGACGTCTTCGCCGACGAGGTCGCCGCCCTCCCCGCGGAGCTCTGGAGCGAGGACCTCTGGGACCTGATCCTGGAGGTCGCGCAGACCGGCGAGACGGTCGAGAAGGCGACGGAGAGCCTGGAGCTCTCGCTGATCGCCCGCCACGCGCTCGACCTCGCGCAGCGTTTCAACGCCCTCTATCACCGCCACCCCATCCTTCAGGAGAAGGACCCGCAGGTGCGCGCCGCGCGCCTGGCGACGGTGCAGATCTTCCGCCGCGGCCTCGAGAGCCTGGGCGAGCTCCTGGGGATTCCCGTCCCGGAGAAGATGTGACATGGATCCCTATACTGGCCGTCCGGTCCCCAAGCAGACCTCGCCGTGGATATACGTCGGCGTCGGCTGCGGCCTCGTCGTCCTGCTCGCCCTGATCGCCATCGTCGGCTTCACCTACCTGGTCTACCGCCAGGGCAAGGAGATGACTGCGGGCTTCCGGGACCCGAAGGTGCGCGAGTCGAAGACCCGCGAGGTGCTCCCCTACACCACGCTCCCCGCGGGGTACTACGCGGGCGGGGCGATGTCGATCCCCTTCTTCATGGACTTCGCCGTCTTCACCGACGAGCAGCCCACGGCGGGCCAGGCGCCGGACCAGGGGAACTTCCAGGACCGCAGCTTCATCTTCATGAACATGCGCCACCTCCGCGACAACAAGGAGGCGATGGAGCGCTACCTGCGCGGCGAGGCTCCGGCGCCCAAGGATGGCGCCTGGACCAAGTCGAACGTCAACTTCAACGCCAAGGAGCTGATCAAGCGCGGGCAGTTGGAGGTCGACGGCAAGACCCTGCTCTGGCAGGCGAGCCGCGGCCAGATCACCCACCACGGGCAGAGCCGCGATGGGATCGTCACCATGGTCCTCCCCGAATGCGGCGACAGCCGCCTCCGCTTCGGCATCTGGATCGGCCCCTCCCCCGCCACCAGCGCGGACAAGCCGGTCAACCAGATCGACTACACCGGTACCCCAGCGGACCCGGCGGCGCTCCAGGAGTTTTTGGGGCATTTCCGGCTGTGCGAGGGGAAGGGGTAAAGAAAAGCACACGGACTGACACGGACAAACACGGACCCGCACGGATGGAAGAGGCTTTCTCGTGTTCGTCCGTGTCAGTCCGTGCTCGTCCCTGTTCCTCCCTTCCGCTTCCGCTCATCCCACCGCCGGTGCATCCAGAGCCAGAGCGCCGGGTGCTCGCGGATGTCCGCCTCGGCGACCTCCAGATAGCGGCGGGTGAGGGCGGCGACCGCCTCGTCGCCGCGCTCCCCCTGCGGCGGAAAGACCGGCTCGCGGACCACGACCCGATAGCGTCCGCCCGGCTCGGGGTAAACGGTGAGCGGGACCACCGGCGCGCCGGTGCGCAGCGAGAGGCGGGCGAGGATCGGGCTGGTCAGCGCCGGGCGGCCGAAGAAGGGGACGGCGATCCCCTCGCGCTCCTGCACCCGCTGGTCAATCAGGATGCCGAGACGGCCATGGCCGCGCATCACCTCCAGCATCCGGCGCGCGGCGCCGTGCTTGGGGATGACGGTGTTGCCGAATCGTTCGCGCATCGAGCGCAGCTCACGGTCGAGGAAAGGGTTGTCGGCCGGACGGACCACGAAGCTCATCGGGCCGCGGGTGAGGCCGATCAGCGGCGGCGAGAGCTCCCAGAGGCCGAGATGGGCGGTGAGCAGGAAGAGCCCCTTGCCCAGCCGCTCGGCCTCGTCGAGGTGCTCCCACCCTTCGAGCGTGAACCGGTGGCAGAAATCGAGGGGACCGAAACGGGTGGCCGAGATGGCGTCGCAGAGGGCGGCGCCGAAGTGGCGGAAGCACTCCCGCACCAGCCGCCGCCGCTCGGCCTCGGTCGTCTCCGGCAGCGCCAGGGCCATATTGCGCAGGGCGACCTCGCGATGGCGGCGGTCGAGCGCATGGCCCAGCGCGCCGATGCCGCGGCCGAAGGCCCGGGCCCCCGCGTGGGGCAGCGCCCGCAGGAATCCCTTCAGCGCCAGGTAGAAGCCGTATTCGAGGCGATGGCGAATGGGGCGGTTCTTCAAAAAGCCTTCCCCCCTGTCTCTCCACAACCCGTTCTTGCCCCGCAAGGGGCAAAGGCATGTAGCCTGGGGCGTAAGCCCCAGGAAAGGCATGTCCGAAGATTCCCGAAGCCCCGGAGGGGCGACGGCAACCCATCGCTCCGAAGAAGACCGCCTTCGCCCCTCCGGGGCTCTGGGATCGCCGCGGCACCGTTGACCTGGGGCTGACGCCCCAGGCTACACGCCTTTGCCCCTTGCGGGGCAAGGTTGCAGAGACCAAGGCTCATCCCCGGATCCTCCCCACTTCCCCGTCCAGCCACTGCCAGAACGCCCGCTCCGGCTCGGCGCGGATGGGGATCTCGGCGAGCGGCGCGTCGAGCCGTCCCTGGAGCTTCACCCGGTCCTTCGAGGTGGTGAGGACCGCCGCGGCGCCGCTCGCCCGGAAGGCTTCGGCGATGCGGGCGAGGCTCGCCGGCGGATAGCGGTGGTGGTCGGGGAAGCGGAGCTCGCCGGCGATCTCGAATCCCAGCGAGCGGACCGTGCCGGCGAACGCCTCCGGCCGCGCGATGGCGGTGACCAGGAAGACGCTGGCGCCGGATTCGAGCTCGCCGCCGCCGATCCGCATCGCCGCGCCTGGGACGGTCCGGCTGGCGAAGCCGGGGCCGGGGAAGCCGTAGGGACGGAGCGCTTCGGCGAACGCCGCGCCGCGGTGGTCGAGGAGGGGCGCGCCGGTGAGGATCGCGGCATGGGCCCGGACCATCGAGGCGAGCGGCTCGCGCAGCCGCCCGGAGGGGGGGAGGCGGCCGCCGCCGAAAGGGTCGGCGGCGGGGAAGGCGACGAGGTCGAGGTCGCGGTGCAGCCGCAGAGGGGAGAAGCCGTCGTCGAGCAGGACGAGGTCGGGCGCCGGCTCCAGCCGCCGCAGCGCCACGAGGCCGTCGCGGTGGCGGTCGGGGCCGACCACCACGGCCACCCCGGGCAACTCGCCGGCGAGCAGCACCGGCTCATCGCCGGCGACCCGGGGACCGAGGAGCGGCCCCTCGCCGGTGCTCACCACGCGCACTCCTCTTCCCTCGCTGGCGTAGCCGCGCGACAGGATGCAGACGGCCACCCCGCGGTCGCGCAGGTGGGCGGCGATGGCGGCCGCCAGCGGCGTCTTGCCCGAGCCCCCCCAGTGGAGGTTGCCGACGCTGATCACCGGCCGGGG
>DASWQX010000447.1:0-2396 GCA_036403495.1 Thermoanaerobaculia bacterium | reverse complement strand
TGACGGCGCTGCCGATCATCGAGACGCTCGAAGGCGAGGTCTCGGCGTACATCCCGACCAACGTGATCTCGATCACCGACGGCCAGATCTACCTCGAGCCCGACCTCTTCTTCGCCGGCGTGCGCCCGGCGATCAACGTCGGCATCAGCGTCTCCCGCGTCGGCGGCAACGCCCAGCGGAAGGCGATGAAGAAGGTCGCCGGCTCGCTGCGCCTCGACCTCGCGGCGTTCCGCGACCTGGAGGCGTTCGCCCAGCTCGGCACCGAGCTCGACGCCGCCACCCAGCGCCAGCTCGACCGCGGCCAGCGCATGGTGGAGCTGCTCAAGCAGCCGCAGTACCAGCCGTTCAACGTCAACGAGGAGGTGCTGTCGATCTTCGCCGGCACCCGCGGCCACCTGGACGACGTGCCGGCGCGCGACGTCGCCAAGTTCGAGACGGAGATGCTCAAGTACTTCCGCGACCAGCACCCGGAGATCGTCGAGGAGATCGACCGCACCAAGGACCTCTCCAACGACCTCGCCGAGAAGGTGGCCAAGGCGATCCGCGACTTCAAGACGCAGTACAACAAGACGGCGGCCCCCAAGGGCGCCGCCTCGTAGGCGGATCCGATGGCGAACCGGCGAGTCCTCGTCAAGCGCCGCAAGGCGGTGCGCAACATCCGCAAGATCACGCGGACGATGCAGCTCATCTCGACCGCCCGCTTCCAGGCGGCGTTCAACCGCGCCGTGGCGACGCGGCCGTACACCGAGAAGCTGGCCGAGCTGGTGGCCGACCTCTCGCGCGCGGCCGGCGACGTCGACCATCCGCTGCTGCGCACGAACCCCGGCGCCGACCACGCCGCGCTCGTCGTGTTGACCAGCGACCGCGGCCTCGCCGGCGGCTACAACGCCAGCGTCCTGCGCACGGCGACCGCCCACCTCGACGAGCAGCCGGCCGGGATCACCACCGACGTCCACATGGTCGGCAAGAAGGGGATCTCCTACTTCCGCTTCCTCCGCCGGCCGGTGGCCGAGCAGACCTCCGGGATCGGCGACCGCCCGCGCTTCGAGCAGGTTGAGCCGATCGCCAACGCCCTGATCGACCGCTTCGTGCGCGGCGAGATCGCCTCCGCCCATGTGGCCTATATGAAGTTCCTCTCCGCCGGTCAGCAGAAGCCGGCGGTGGTGCAGCTCCTCCCCCTCCAGCCCGAAGTGAAAGCGGGCGAGGAGAAGAAGAAGCCGGTCGAGTACGAGTTCTCGCCCGATCCCCAGCAGCTCCTCGACGAGCTGCTGCCGGCCACCGTGCGGATCCGGCTCTTCCAGGCGTTCAACGACGCCGCGGTCTCCGAGCAGGTCGCCCGCATGGTCGCGATGAAGGCGGCCACCGACGCCGCGCAGGACATGATCAAGGCGCTGACGCGCGAGTACAACCGCGCCCGGCAGACGCAGATCACCATGGAGCTCCTGGATATCGTGGGCGGCGCCAACGCGCTCTCCTGACCCTCGACTACCCTTGAGAGCCCTTCAAGAGAATTGGAACGCACCATGGAAAACGTTCAACAGAACGCCAACTACGGCAAAGTGACGCAGGTCATCGGCTCGACGCTGGACGCCCAGTTCGCGGAAGAGCACCTGCCCCTGATCTATAACGCCCTCCGCGTCGAGGTGCCGCGCACCGTGCTCGGCGAGACGAGCACCGAGACGCTCTGGTGCGAGGTCGCCCAGCACCTCGGCGGCGGCCGCGTCCGCGCCGTCGCCCTCGGCTCGACCGACGGCCTCCAGCGCGGCGTCAACATCCTCGACACCGGCGCGCCGATCTCGGTGCCGGTCGGCATCGAGACCCTCGGCCGGGTGTTCAACCTGGTCGGCGAGGTGATCGACGGCCTCGGCCCGATCGCCGCCAAGGAGCGGCGGCCGATCCACCACGCGCCGCCGGAGCTCGACCAGCTCTCCTCGAAGACCGAGCTGTTCGAGACCGGCATCAAGGTCATCGACCTGCTCTGCCCGCTGGTCCGCGGCGGCAAGGCCGGCCTGTTCGGCGGCGCCGGCGTCGGCAAGACCGTCATCATCCAGGAGCTGATCGCCCGCCTCGCCCGCTTCCACAGCGGCTACTCCTGCTTCGCCGGCGTCGGCGAGCGGACCCGCGAGGGGAACGACCTCTGGCTCGAAATGCAGGAAGCCAAGATCGGCGACACCGGCAAGAGCGTCATCGACCAGACCGTGATGGTCTTCGGCCAGATGAACGAGCCGCCGGGAGCCCGCCTGCGCGTCGCGCTGTCGGCGCTCACCATGGCCGAGTACTTCCGCGACCAGACCGGCGTCGACACGCTGCTCTTCATCGACAACATCTTCCGCTTCTCGCAGGCGGGCTCCGAGGTGTCGGCGCTGCTCGGCCGCATGCCCTCCGCCGTGGGCTAC
>DASWQX010000446.1:0-3257 GCA_036403495.1 Thermoanaerobaculia bacterium | reverse complement strand
AAACGGGCCTCCAGGTGCTCGACCTCCTCGACCGCCTCACCCGCCAAGCCGGCAAGACGATGGTAATGGTCACCCACAGCCCCGAGGTGGTGGGGCTCGCGGACCGGGTGTTCCGCATCGAGGAGTGCCGGCTGGTGGAACGCACGTCATGAGCCTGCTCTGGCGCTCCAGCCTCCGCTACCTCCTTCGCCGCCCCTGGCAGTTCGGCCTCGCGGTGGTGGGAGTCGCCCTGGGGGTGGCGGTGGTGGTCTCCATCGGCCTCGCCAACGCCAGCGCCAGCCGCGCCTTTACGCTCTCGACCGAGGCGGTCACCGGCAGGGCCACCCACCAGGTGATCGGCGGCCCCGGAGGGATCCCCGACGACGCCTTCCGCCGCCTGGAGCTGGAGGGCGGCGTCGAGCGGGCCGCGCCGGTGGTCGAAGGCTGGATTGGTCTCCCGGCCAGCCCTCCGAGCCCTCCCCGCACCCTCCACCTGCTCGGCGTCGATCCCTTCTCCGAAGCGCCCTTCCGCTCGTACCTGGGCAGCCCGGGGGGCGGCCCTCGGCAGGGGCGGACGGACGTCGATCTCGGCGTTCTTCTGACACGCCCCGGCGCGGCCGTGCTGGCGGCGGCCACCGCGCGGGAGATCGGGGTGCGCGCGGGAGATTCGTTCACCGTGCGGGCTCGCGGGATCGAACAGCGGCTGCTGCTCGCCGGCACCCTGGCGCCCGAGGACGCGAGCACCCGCCGGGCGATCGCCGATCTGGTGGTGATGGACATCGCCTCCGCCCAGGAGCTGCTCGGGCGGACAGGCCGGATCGACCGCATCGACCTCATCGTCGATCCCGGCGAGGCCGGACGGCGGCAGCTCGCCCGCGCTAGAGCGGTGCTGCCGCCCGGCGTTCAGATCCTCGCGGCCGCCGGGCGCACCCGCACCACGGAGGAGATGACGCGGGCCTTCCGCCTCAACCTCACCGCGCTGTCGCTGCTGGCGCTGGTCTGCGGCGCCTTCCTGATCTACAACACGATGACCTTCTCGGTGGTGCAGCGGCGGCAGTGGATCGGCACCCTGCGGGCGCTGGGGGTCTCGCGCCGCGAGATCTTCGCGCTCATCCTCGGCGAGGCCTCGGCCGTGGCGCTGCTCGGCACCTCGACAGGGCTCGGCGCCGGCATCCTCCTCGGGCGCGGGCTGGTGCGGCTGGTGACGCAGACGATCAACGACCTCTATTTCGTCGTCTCCGTCCGCGAGCTGGCCCTGCCGCCGTCGACGCTCGCCCTCGGCGCCCTGCTCGGCATCGGCGCGACACTCGCCGCGGCGCTGGTCCCGGCGATCGAGGCCACCCAGGCGCCGCCGCGCGCCGCGCTCCTCCGCTCGACCCTGGAGGCGCGCCTGCGCCGCTCGCTGCCGCGCGCCACGGCCCTGGGAGTCGGCCTGCTGGCCGCCGGCGGCGCCCTGCTGGTGCCGCGCGACCTGGCGGTCAGCTTCGCGGGGCTGTTCGCGGTGATCCTCGGCTGCGCCCTGCTCGCCCCCGTCGCCACCGTCCTCCTGATGCGGTTCCTCCGCCGGCCCCTGGGAGCCGCCCTCGGCATCCTCGGACGGATGGCGGCCGGCGGCGTCGTCGCCTCGCTCTCGCGCACGGCGGTGGCGATCGCCGCCCTGGTGATCGCGGTGTCGGTGACGGTCGGGATCGGCGTGATGATCGACAGCTTCCGGCAGACGGTGGTGCGCTGGCTGGAGATGACGCTGCAGTCGGACGTCTACGTCACCGTGGCCAGCCGGGCGGGGGGCTTCAGCGGCACCGACCTCGATCCGGCGGTGGCCGCCCAGGCGCTGGCGCAGCCGGGGGTCGCCGGCGGCCACACCATCCGCCGCGTCGAGCTCCCCTCGGCCTCCGGGCCGATCCGCATCGTGGCGATCGGCGCCGGCGAGCGCGGCCTCGCCCGCACCTTCGAGCTCAAGGAGGGGCGTCCCGCCGAAGCCTGGCCGGCGTTCCAGACGCGCGACGCGGTTCTGGTTTCCGAGCCCTACGCCTCCCGCACGGGGGTTGGCGCCGGCTCGCACCTGCGGCTGCGCACGGCGCGCGGGGACCGCGACTTCCAGGTGATGGGCGTCTACTACGACTACGCCTCCGACCAGGGGGTCGTCCTGATGAGCCGGGCGACCTACCTGCGCCACTGGAACGATCCCTTCCTCACCGGTTTCGCGCTCGATCTCGCTCCCGGCGCCGATCCCGACCGCGTGGCCGAGCGGCTGCGCGGCACGATCGGCGTCGGACGGGCGCTGATGATCCAGTCGAACCGGTCGCTGAAGAAGATCTCGCTCGACATCTTCGACCGCACCTTCCTGATCACTTCCGTGCTGCGGCTGCTGGCGGGGCTGGTGGCCTTCATCGGCGTCCTCTCCTCGCTGATGGCGCTCCAGCTCGAGCGCGCCCGCGAGCTCGGCGTACTGCGGGCCAACGGCATGACGCCCGCCCAGGTCTGGCAGCTCGTGACCGCGCAGACCGGCCTGATGGGACTCGCCGCCGGCCTGCTCTCGCTGCCGGTCGGCATGACGCTGGCGGCGGTGATGATCTACGTCATCAACCGCCGCTCCTTCGGCTGGACGATCCGCATGGAGCTCGCCCCCGCGGTCCTCCTCCAGGCCCTCCTCCTCGCCCTCGCCGCCGCCCTTCTGGCCGGCCTCTACCCCGCCTTCAAGATGGCGCGGACGTCGCCGGCGCTGGCGTTGCGGGAGGAGTAGTCGTGCCGATTGCGAGCACAGTTCGATCTCTAGGCCCGGGATTGAAATCCCGGGCTACCGACAGCCGCCCCTGCCGGGGCTTCCCAGGAAAAATCCTGAAGTCCGGAGGACGGCCGTGGGTAGCCCGGGATTTCAATCCCGGGCGCGTGATCCTGGCGATCTTCCTGAGCCCGCTCGCGCTGCTCCTCGGTTGTCGCGATCAGCCGTCCCAGCCCCGCGCCTCCCTCTCGCTCGCCGGCGCCCTGCGCGCCGCCGACGACCGGGGCTATGCCAAGGCGTTAGCGCCGCGCGAGCTCCGCTTCCCCGCCGATCATGGGCCCCATCCGGAGTTCCGCACCGAGTGGTGGTACTACACGGGCAACCTCGCGACGGCGGAGGGGCGGCGCTTCGGGTTTCAGCTCACGTTCTTCCGCTCGGCGCTGGCTCCGGTGACTCTTAAGCGCGCCTCCGCCTGGGCGACCCGGCAGGCATGGCTCGCCCATTTCACGGTGAGCGATGTCGACGGGAAACAGTTTCATTCCTTCGAGCGCTGGAG
>DASWQX010000445.1:0-6131 GCA_036403495.1 Thermoanaerobaculia bacterium | reverse complement strand
CCCTGGGGCGTCAGGGGAGAAGATAGCACAGAGCTCCTGCTCTGGGAAGAATTGGCGTCGGTCGTCGCAGGACGGGGAGGCATCCTGTAGAATTTGCCCGCCGCCGGAGTGGCGAAACGGTATACGCAGGAGACTTAAAATCTTCCGCCCGAAAGGGTTTGCGGGTTCGAGTCCCGCCTCCGGCACCAATTCAGCCCCCGCAAGTCTGTCTTCAGCCGTGGCACGGTTCTTGGATCGAATAGGGCGTTTCACGTCCGCGAAGCAGGAGGAGAGAGAGCATGCCCGATCCCGATGACGGCCCGGAAAGCCTCCGTCGCTGTCTGATCATCGAGGATAACGTCGACGCGGCCGAGAGCCTGAGCCTGCTCCTGCAGCTCATCGGCCACGAGGCCGAGGTCGCCTATGACGGCGCCGAGGGGGTGGAGAAGGCGCGCGGCTTCCGGCCCGAGGTCGTCCTCTGCGACATCGGTCTTCCCGGCCGGCTCGACGGCTACGCCGTGGCGCGCTGGTTTCGCGCCGATCCGGAGCTGAAGTCGGCCTTTCTCATCGCCCTCACCGGCTACGGCCAGGAGGAGGACCGCCGGCGCGCGCTGGAGGCAGGCTTCGACACCCATCTCACCAAGCCCGCCGACCTCGATGCCCTGCGCCGCCTGCTTTCGGGGAGGCTGGGTGTTTAGGCCCGCGGTCTTCTGCCTGGCGCTGGCCGCGGCGGCCCCGGCCTACCCGATGCAGGAAGTGCCGGCGGCCCGGACCCCCGAGCTGAAGGGCTTGAGCATTGAGCAGCTCATGGACATCGACGTCACCTCGGTCTCCCGCCGCAGCGAGCCGGTCTCGGGGGCCGCGGCGGCAATCACCGTCCTCACCGCCGAGGACATCCGCCGCTCCGGCGCCACCAACCTGCCGGACGCGCTGCGGATCACCGCCGGCTTGGAGGTGGCGCAATCCGACGGCAACACCTGGGCGATCAGCGCGCGCGGGTTCAACATCACGACGTCCAACAAGCTGCTGGTGCTGATCGACGGCCGCAGCATCTACACCCCCCTGTTCTCGGGGGTGTTCTGGGACGTTCAGGGGGTGATGCTGGAGGACATCGACCGCATCGAGATCATCCGTGGCCCCGGCGCCACGCTCTGGGGGGCCAACGCCGTCAACGGCGTGATCAACATCCTCACCAAGAGCGCCCGGGACACCCAGGGGACGCTGGTCACCGCCGGCGGCGGCAACCGGCAGGAGGCCACCGGCGCCTTCCGGCAGGGGGGCAAGATCGGGGCGGGGCTCGCCTACCGCGCCTACGGCCAGTACTCCTACGAGGACTCGCTCGCCTTCGCCAACGGCGACAGCGCCCGCGATCCGCTGCGCCGGGGGCAGGCGGGGTTTCGCCTCGACCGCACCGACTCGGGCGCCGGCGCCTTCACCTTCCAGGGCGATGCCTACCATGGCCTCGCCGGGCAGACGGTCGTGGTCAACGCCGACACCGTCCTGGACGGCGCCAACCTCCTCGGCCGCTGGTCCACCACCTACGCGGAGAATTCGGGCGGCGACCTGCAGATCTATTACGACTACACCCATCGTCAGATCCCCCAGTGGTTCGAGGAGCATCGCCATACGCTGGACGTCGACTACCAGCACCGGCGGGCGCTCGGGGTCCGGCAGGAGCTGGTGTGGGGAGCGGGCTATCGGGTCACCCACGACCAGGTGGGGAACAGTCCGGGCGTGGCGTTCCTGCCGGACCAGGTGACCGAGAACCTGTTCAGCGCCTTCGCGCAGGACGAGGTAGCGCTCGATCACCACCTGCGGCTGGTGGTGGGGACGAAGCTGGAGCACAATCACTGGACAGGGTTCGAGGTGCAGCCGAGCATGCGCCTGAGCTGGGTCCCCGACGACCGGCGCACTCTCTGGGCGGCGGTCTCGCGCGCCGTCCGCACGCCCACCCGCTACGACGAGGACATCGTCTTCTACACCGCCGCCGGCACGCCGCTCCTGGAGGGCTCGAACGCCTTCGTTTCCGAGGAGCTCCTGGCCTACGAGCTCGGCTACCGTACCCAGGTCAGGACCGGCCTGACGGTGGACGTCGCGACCTTCTACAACGTCTACGACCATCTGCGCAGCTTCGAGCCGGCGGCGCCGCCGGCGGCGTTCCCTTACCATTTCGCCAACCGGCTCAGCGCGGACACCTGGGGAGCCGAGCTGCGGGTGAGCGCGCAGGCGGCCTCCTGGTGGCGCCTGCACGCGGGCTACGCCTATTACGGCAAGAGCCTGAGCCTCGATCCCCAGAGCTTCGATCCGACCGGGGGGAAGAACGAAGGGGACGATCCCGCCAGCCGCTTCGTGCTGCGCTCGCTGATGGACCTGCCCGGCCGCGTCGAGCTCGACGGCACCCTGCGCTACGTCGCCCGCCTCCCCGCGCCGGTGGTGCCGGCCTACACCGAGCTCGACCTGCGGCTGGGCTGGAACGCCACGGACGCCCTCGAGCTGTCGCTCACCGGCCAGAACCTGCTGCATGCCCGGCATCCCGAATTCGGTCCCCCCTCGCCCCTCCGCCAGGAGATCCAGCGCAGCATCTACGGGAAGGTGACATGGCGCTTCTGACGCCGGTGAGAAGCCTCGTCCTTCTCCTGGCGGGCCTGCTCCTGCTGCCGGGCGTGGCGGCGGCGCAGACGGCGGCGGAGTACGACGTCAAGGCGGCGTTCCTCTACAACTTCACCAAGTTCGTGGACTGGCCCCCCGCGGCTTTCCCGGACGCCAACAGTCTGAAGGTCTGCGTGCTGGGCGACGATCCGTTCGGCCGCAGCCTGCATTCGGTCGCGGGCGAGCAGGTAGGGAACCGCAAGCTGAAGGTGGTACAGGTCGATTCGCTCGCGAAGCAGGCCGGCTGCCAGGTGCTGTTCATCAGCCGTTCGGAGCGCGACCGGCTCCGCCAGATTCTCGCCATGGTCAAGGATTCTCCAGTCCTCACGGTGGGGGATACCAAGGGCTACGCCGACCAGGGAGTGATCATCAACTTCACTCTCGAGGGCTCGAAGGTCCGCTTCGAGATCAATCCCGAAGCGGCCGATCGGGGAGGCTTGCGGATCAGCTCGAAGCTCCTGCAACTGGCCTTGCGGATCGTCTCCGCCCCTGCCGCCAAGGGGGAGCCCTGAGCATGCTGCAGAGGCTGCAGCGGGCTCCAATCCGCCAGAAACTCATGCTGATCGCGATCCTGACGACCGGCGGCACCCTGCTCCTCGCCGGCGCCGCGATCATTTACTTCAACGTGGTGCGCTTCAAGGCAGAGATGACACGCGATCTCGAAACCTTCGCCGATGTCGTCGGCCAGACCAGCAACGCCGCTCTCACCTTCGGAGATCCGAAGACGGCGACCGAGATCCTCGCCGGCGTGAATCCCCGGCCTTCGATCGTTGCCGCCGCGCTCTATGACCGTCAGGGCCAGCTCTTCGCCCAATGGACGCGGGACAGGGTCGTGCAATTCCCGCCGGCTCCTCCGCGGCGGGACCACAGCCAGTTCGGCAACGATTTCCTGGTCACCTTCCGTCCGGTGGCGCTGCAGAAGGAGAGGATCGGCACCGTCTACCTGCGCCGAAACCTCGATGAGCTGCGAAACCGGATCTGGACACAGGCGTTGACCGTAGGGGTCGTCTTCCTTGCTTCCGGGATCGTGGCCCTCCTGCTCTCCTCGCGGCTCCAGCTCCTGATCTCGGGCCCCATCCTCGACCTTGCCGGCACCGCGCGGGCGGTTTCGGAGCGGCGGGACTATTCGATCCGCGCCGGGAAGCGGACAGCCGACGAGCTCGGCGCCCTCGTCGACGCCTTCAATGACATGCTCGCCCAGATCCAGCGCCGCGACTCCGAGCTTCAGGAGGCCAAGGAGGTGCTGGAGGAGAGGGTGGAGGAGCGCACCCGCGAGCTCCAGCAGCGTAACGAGGAGCTCAACCAGAGCAACAAGGAGCTGGACGACTTCGCCTACATCGCCTCGCACGACCTCAAGGAGCCCTTGCGGGGGATCCACAACTTCTCCAGCTTCCTGATTGAGGACTATGCCGACAAGCTCGACGACGACGGCCGCTCCAAGCTCGAGACCCTGATGCGGCTGACCCGCCGGATGGAGACGCTGATCGACTCGCTCCTCCAGTTCTCCCGCCTCGGCCGCGTCGACCTCGGGCTCGACCAGGTCAACCTCAACGAGATCCTGGCCGAGGTCCTCGATTCGCTCGCCATCTCGCTGCGGGAGGAGCAGGTCGAGGTGAAGGTCCCGAGGCCCCTCCCCGCCGTCCGCGCCGACCGCGCCCGGGTAGGGGAGATCTTCCACAACCTGATCGTCAACGCGATGAAGTACAACGACAAGCCGGAGAAGTGGGTCGAGGTCGGCTGGCGGGACAACGGCGCCGGCCCGCCGGTGTTCTACGTGCGCGACAACGGCATCGGCATCCCCGAGAAGCACCAGGACGCTGTCTTCCGGATCTTCAAGCGGCTGCACGGCCGCGACAAGTTCGGCGGCGGCACAGGCGCCGGGCTGACGATCGCCAAGAAGATCGTCGAGCGGCACCATGGCAGAATCTGGCTCGACTCGTCGGCCGGCAACGGCACGACGTTCTATTTCACTCTCCAGGAAGGCGAGGTCCGCGCATAATGCTCGAAAGCCCCAACCAGCCGATCCTCCTCGTGGAGGACAGCCCCGAAGATTGCGAGACCACCGAGCGCGCCTTCCGCCGCTCGGGGCTCAAGAACCCCATCCACCACTGCGCCGATGGCGACGAGGCCCTCGATTTCCTGCATCGCCGCGGCAAGCACGCCGAAGCGCCGCGGCCGGGTGTGGTCCTGCTCGACCTCAACCTGCCGGGGACCGACGGCCGCGAGGTGCTCAACGAGATCAAGTCCCACCCCGATCTGAGGCAGATCCCGGTCATCGTGCTGACCACCTCCAGCGACGACCGCGACGTCTCGGCCTGTTACAAGGCGGGCGCCAACAGTTACGTCCAGAAGCCGGTCGACCTCGACGGCTTCATGCGGGCCATCGAACGGCTCAACGATTACTGGTTCGAAGTGGTGATCCTGCCCAGGACTCCATGATGAGCGAAGCCCCTCCGATCCGCCTTCTCATCGTCGACGACAGCTCCGAGGACCGGGAGCTCTATCGCCGGCTGCTCGCCAACGACCCCGAGCAGGCCTACGAGCTCCTGGAAGCCGACACGGGCGAGGAGGGGCTGGAGGTGGCGCTCTCCCAGGATCCCGACTGCCTGCTGCTGGACTACCGGCTGCCGGACGTCGACGGCCTCGAGTTCCTCTCCCGCCTGCTGGCGGAGAAGCTGGTGCCGGTGATCGTGCTCACCGGCCAGGGGAACGAGGCGGTCGCCGTCGAGGCGATGAAGGGGGGAGCGCAGGACTATCTGCTCAAGGGGAGCGTCGCCCGCGAGCGGCTGCGGCACGCGGTGCAGAACGCCATCGAAAAGGTGGCCTTGCGGCGCAAGGTCGACGAGCGCACCGCCGAGCTCGCCGAGGCCAACGGGGCGCTGCGCGGGATGTACGACGATCTGGAGACGCTGGTCGAGCAGCGGACGGCCGAGCTCTCGGTGGCCAACCAGGAGCTGAAGCGGGAGATCCGCGTCCGCGAATGGGCCGAGCAGGAGCGGGCGCGCCTGCTCGACCTCGAGCAGGAGGCGCGCCGGCAGGCCGAGGAGGCCAACCGCACCAAGGACGAGTTCCTGGCCACCCTCTCCCACGAGCTGCGGACCCCGCTCAACGCCATCCTCGGCTGGGTCCAGGTGCTGCGCATGGGAAAGCTCGATCCGGCCGCCGCCGCCAAGGCCCTGGAGACCATCGAGCGCAACGCCCGCTCCCAGGCGCAGCTCATCGCCGACCTGCTCGACGTCTCGCGCATCATCACCGGCAAGCTCCGGCTCGAATTCAAGCCGGTCGACCTGCGCCGCATCATCGACTCCGCCCTGGAGAGCGTCCGGCCGGCGGCCGACGCCAAGGGGATCGCGCTCGACCTGTCGATCGGTCCGCTGGCGAGCCCGGCGCTGGGCGACTCCGACCGCCTCCAGCAGGTGATCTGGAACCTGCTGTCGAACGCCATCAAGTTCACCTCCCGCGGCGGCGCCGTGGAGGTCCGCCTGCGCGAGGCGGGAGGGAAC
>DASWQX010000444.1:0-4764 GCA_036403495.1 Thermoanaerobaculia bacterium | reverse complement strand
CCTCGTGGCCCAACGCTCTCCCCCCTTCGTGCATGTCGAAAGGCTTAGTCTGAACGACGAAGGTTACAGAGGACATTACGATTTGCCAGCCCGGCCGCGATCGGTCAGGATTCGCCGCGAGGGGTCTCAATCCATGCGTTTGATCAAGATCGCGCTCGGCAACGTCAACTGCACGGTGGGGGAGGTGCGCTCGAACGTCGAGCGGATCCTCGCTCAGGGGAGGGAGATGGCGGCCGCCGGAGTGACCCTCGGCTGCTTCACCGAGCAGGTGGTCGGCGGCTATCCGCCGGAGGACCTGATCCAGTGGCGGGCGTTCGTCGCCGCCCAGCGGGCCCAGCTCGAGCGCTTCGCCGAGGCCACGGTGGACCTGCCGACCGTCTTCGTGGTCGGCGTCGCGGTGGGCGTCGGCGGGCAGCTCTTCAACTGCGCGGCGGTGGTCCACGCCGGCGAGATCCTCGGCTTCGTGCCGAAGGAGAAGCTCCCCACCTACAACGTCTTCTCCGAGGCGCGCACCTTCTCGCGCGGCGCCCCCTCTCTCGCCCTCGACGCCGGCGGCGTGCCGCTCGGCGATTACTGCTTCGACTTCGACTTCGGCCGCCTCGCCGTCGAGGTCTGCGAGGACGTCTGGTCGCCGGACGGCCCGATGCGGCGGCGCTGCTACGCCGGGGCCGAGGTGGTGGTCAACGTCTCCGCCTCCCCCTTCCGCGTCGGCGTGGTGTCGACCCGCCGGGAGATGCTCGCCACCCGCTCGGCGGACAACGAGGTGACGCTCGCCTACGCCAACTGGGTGGGGGCCCAGGACGGCCTGGTCTTCGACGGCGGCGGCTGGGTGTTCCAGAACGGCCGGCCGATGCTCGACGCCCCCCGCTTCCGCGAGGGGTGGACGGCCTGCGTGGTCGACCTCGACCGCACCGTCCGCGCCCGCCGCGAGGCCTCGACCTGGCGCAGCGACTGCGAGGCCTTCCAGCGCCAGGAGCGGCCGGTGCCGGTGATCCGGGGCCGCGGCGCCACCGTGCCCACTTCGCCCTCTGCCGACCTGCCCTATCCGGCCCCGGCGTGGGAGAACCTCTTCCTGCCGGCGGCCGGGGCGCCCGCGCGCTCGGCGCGGGAGGAGGTGCTGGACGACCTCATCGAGGCGCTGGCGCTGGGGGTCTGCGACTACTTCCGGAAGTCGGGCGCCTTCCGCACCCTTGGCGTCGCCCTCTCCGGCGGCCGCGACTCGATGCTGACCCTGCTGATCGCCTGGCGGGCGGCCTGCCGGCTCCGCGACGACGGCCGGCGGAGCGAGGCCGAGGTCCGCGCCGGCGCCGGCGAGCTGATCCAGGCGTTCTACATGCCGACCCGCTACTCGGGGGAGGGGACGCGCGGCGCCGCGGCGGAGCTCGCCTCCGAGCTCGGCGTCCCCCTGCGCGTGGTGCCGATCGAGGAGGCGTTCGACCGCGAGGTCGCGGCGACCCGCGAGATGCTGGGCGACGGAGAGCCGACCGGGGTCACCCGCCAGAACGTGCAGGCGCGCCTGCGGGCGCTGCGCATGTGGAACTGGGCGAACAGCTCGGGGGCCCTGTTCCTGCAGACCGGCGACATGAGCGAGAAGGCGGTGGGCTACACCACCATCGGCGGCGACCTCGAGGGGGCGCTGTCGGTGATCGCCAACGTGCCGAAGACGGTGGTGGGAGCCCTGCTGGAGCGCTTCCTGGAGCGCTTCGGCTTCGCCGGGATCCGCCGGACGCTGGCGACCGCGCCGGGCCCGGAGCTCGCCGCCGAGCAGACCGCCGAGGGGGAGCTGATGCCCTTCCCGGTGCTCGACGCCTGCCTCTACCTCTACGCCGGCGAGAAGCTGTCGCCCCCCGAGGTGGCGCTCGCCCTGCCGACCCTCTTCCCCGACCTCCCGGCCGAGCGGCTCGCCGCCTGGGCCGGGCGCTTCGCGGCGCTGTTCACCCGCTCGATCTTCAAGTGGGTGCAGTCCCCCCTCGCCCTGCACGTGGGCGCCCTCGACCTCGACCGCGAGCGGGCGCTGCAGCTCCCGGTCGTGCAGCGGAATGAGTGGTAGGGTAGTCGCAAGAGCTGACCTTCACCGACCGCGCCGGAGAGCTTGATGATCGCGCAGACCGCGTCGACGGGGAGCGCCCCGACCTATCCGGCCGAGCCGGAGAATCCGGCGCGGCGGCTGGCCGCCTACGCGGCGGTGGTCCTCGGCGGCCTGGCCCTGGCGCCCTGGATCGACCGTCTGCCCTGGGTCGGTGACGTCTACATCCACACGCTGCGCGAGACGGTGTCGGTATTCCTGGCGCTCGGGGTCGCGGCGATCGCCCTGCTGCGCTTCAAGAGCCGGCCGAGCGACACCTTTCTGCTCCTCGGGGCGGCCTTCGCGGGCACGGCGCTCCTCGACGCCTATCACGCGCTGGTGGCCTCGCCGTTCTTCGCGCGCGTCCAGACCGTGGAGCTCGCCTCGACCCGATCCTGGAGCTGGCTGGCCTCACGGCTCTTCCTCTCGCTCTTCCTCTGGATCAGCGCGCCGACGCGCCGCCGCCGTTGGCCCGGCGAGGCGCGGCTCGTGCCGCGGCACGTCTTCCTGCTGGTTGGGGGGGTGACGCTCGCGGCCCTGGCCCTCTTCACCTTCACGCCGCTGCCCTCCGCCTACGTCCCCGGGCTTCCGGTCCGCCGGCCGGCCGAGCTCCTGCCGGCCCTCTTCTTCCTGCTCGCCTTCGTCCGCCACCTCCGCTGGGGCCGCTGGCGCGAGTGGACCTTCGAGCACTGGTTGATGATGTCCCTCCTGCTCGGGCTGATGGGACAGGCCGCCTTCATGCCGTTCACCGGGCGGCCGTTCGATTCCCCCTCCGAGGCCGCGCACATCCTGAAGAACGCCAGCTACGTCTGCGTTCTGGCGGGCCTGTTCGGCAGCATGCACAGACTGCTCCGCCAGGCCGACGAGGGGGCCGCCGAGCTCGCCCGCATCAACGTCCGCTTGCAGGCGGAGATCGACGAGCGCGCCCTCGTCGTTCAGGAGCGCGACCGCTTCTTCGACATGTCGGTCGAGCTGCTCTGCATCGCCGGCGTGGACGGCTACTTCAAGCAGCTCAACCCGGCCTGGACGAAGGTCCTCGGCTGGAGCGTCGAGGAGCTCAAGGCGCGGCCGTTCGTCGAGCTCGTCCACCCCGACGACCGCAACGTCACCGGCGGCGAGCAGCAGCGGCTCCGCCTGGGCGGCATGGTGATGGACTTCGAGAACCGCTACCGGACCAAGGACGGCTCCTACCGCTGGCTCTCCTGGCGGGCGAGCCCGGTGGTGGAGCGCGGCCTGATCTACGGGGTGGCGCGCGATATCCACGAGCAGAAGCGCACCGAGCAGCTCAAGAACGACTTCGTCTCCGTGGTCAGCCACGAGCTGCGCACGCCGCTCACCTCGATCCGCGGCTCGCTGGGGCTGATCGCCGGCGGCGTCACCGGCGAGCTGCCGGAGAAGGCCCGCGCCCTGGTCGAGATCGCGGTCAAGAACTGCGAGCGGCTGGTGCGCCTGATCAACGACATCCTCGACGTCGAGAAGATCGAGTCCGGACAGGTCGGCTTTCGCTTGGCGCCCATCGAGCTGCGGGCGGTCGCCGAGCAGGCGATCGAGGGGAACCGCGCCTACGCCGAAGGGTACGGGGTGACGCTGCGGCTCGCCGGGGCGGCGGCCGGCGAGGAGATCACGGCGCGGGTCTGGGGCGACGCCGACCGCCTGCTGCAGGTGATCACCAACCTGATCTCCAACGCCGTCAAGTTCTCGCCGCGTGGCGGCGAGGTCGAGGTGGCGGTGAGCCGCGGCGCCGGCGAGGTGAGGGTGGCGGTGACCGATCACGGCCGCGGCGTCTCTCCGGAGTTCCGCCAGCGCATCTTCCAGAAGTTCGCCCAGGCCGACTCCTCGTCGACCCGCGAGAAGGGGGGCACCGGGCTGGGCCTGAGCATCTCCCGCGCCATCGTCGAGCGCCATCAGGGGCGGATCGGCTTCACCAGCGAGCCGGGGGTGGCGACGGTCTTCTACTTCGACCTCCCGGAATGGGGGGCGGTCGACGCGGTGCTCGCGCGGGAGGCGGGCGAGCGGCCGCTGATCCTTGTCTGCGAGGACGACCGCGACGTCGCCCGCCTGCTCAGCCTGATGCTGGAGCGCGACGGCTACCGCGCCGACATCGCCCACGACGCGGCGGAGGTCCGCCGGCTGGTCGCCGAGCGCTCCTACGCCGCGCTGACTCTCGACCTCCGGCTGCCGGACCAGGACGGGGTGGCGCTGATCCGCGAGCTGCGCGAGCGGGAGGCGACGCGCCGCTTGCCGATCGTCGTCGTCTCGGTGCGCGCCGACGAGGGGAAGCTGGAGCTCAACGGCGGCGCCCTGGGGGTGGTCGACTGGCTGGTCAAGCCGATCGACGAGCAGCGGCTGCGGCGGGCCATGGAGCGGGCGGTGCGCTCGCCGCACGGCGACGGCGCCCGCATCCTCCACGTCGAGGACGACCTCGATCTGCAGCGGGTGGTGGCGGCCATCGTGGGCGGCGACGCCCTGGTCGAGCAGGCGGTCGACCTCACCGGCGCCCGGGAGCGGCTGGCGGGGGAGCGCTACGACCTGGTGATCCTCGACCTCGCCCTGCCGGACGGCTCGGGGCTCGACCTGCTGCCGCTGATCGGCGAGGCCGACCCGCCGACGCCGGTGCTGATCTTCTCGGCCCACGAGGTGGACCCCGGCGCGGCCAACCGCGTGGCCTCCGTGCTGATCAAGTCCCAGACTTCCAACCG
>DASWQX010000443.1:0-1788 GCA_036403495.1 Thermoanaerobaculia bacterium | reverse complement strand
CTGCGGCGGGCGGCCGAAGTGTCGCTGCCGGTGATCTCGCTGACGACCCAGGTCTGGCTCGACGCCTATGCCCGCGGCGTCAACAGCTACATCTTCGATCCCGCCAACCCCCTGCCTCCCGAGTACGCGGCGCTCGAGCTGACCCGCGCCAGCATCCACCCCTGGACCGCGCTCGACAGCCTGACGATCGGCAAAGGGCTCGCCTTCGGCCTGTCGTTCGACCTCGGCGACATCGACCTGACCATCGCTCTGTCGGCGTTCCAGACGGCGGGCAACGCCGGCGGCTTCGACGGCTCGCTGCTGTTCTCCGAGGACGTCTATCGCGCCGCCCCCTTCGATCCCACCCATTCGCTCCCCGCCAACTCGCCCAGTGGCCCGGGCGGTCCCGTGGATGGCGACAAGCGGCAGGCGCTCGCCAAAGTGCTCTCCTCGCGCACGGCGGCGCTGGCGGCCCGCTACCGCGCCAAGGCGGCGCAGGTCCCCCTGCTCCGCGACGCGCTGGAGCGGCGGCAAAGCGGGCGCGGCAGCAACTGGTGGGTGGCGAGCGGCAAGGTCACCGACTCCGGCCGGCCGATCCTCGCCAACGATCCCCACCTCTCGCTCGGCAACCCGAGCACGTTCTACGAAGCGAATCTGCGAGTGATCCCGGGACCCAACGGCGGCGGCCGGCCGACGATGAACGCCTTCGGCATCACCTTCCCCGGCGTGCCCGGCATCGTGCTCGGCTGCAACCCGCGGATCTGCTGGGGGGCCACCACCAACCCGATGGACGTCACCGACGTCTATCTGGAGCGGCTGTCGCTCGACCCGGGGACCGGCGTGCCGGTGGCCACCACGTTCGAGGGAAAGCAGGAGCCGCTGGTGCTGATCCCCCAGGTCTATTTCGTCAATCAGGTGGGGAACGGCATCGCCGACGACCTCGTGGACGCCAAGGTCGGTCCGCTCGACGGCGGCCTGACGCTGGTGGTGCCGCGACGCAACCACGGTCCGATCGTGGCCGTCGACCTCTCCGATCCGTCGATGCCGGTCGGTTTGAGCGTCCAATACACCGGCTGGGGACCGACGCGGGAGCTCGACGCCTTCCGGGTCTGGAACCGCGCGTCCAACCTCGACGAGTTCAAGCAGGGGCTCCAGTATTTCGATTTCGGGTCGCAGAACTGGTCGTACGCGGACGTCGACGGCAACATCGCCTACTTCACCAGCGGCGAGCTGCCGCTGCGCGAGGACCTCCAGACGCTCGGCCACGCGGACGGCGGCGTGCCCCCCTGGTTCATCCGCGACGGCACTCACACGCTGAAGCACGAGTGGCTCCCCGCCGGCAGTGTTCCGCCAGGACAGCCGGTCGAGCCGGGGCAGGCGCTCCCCTACCAGATCCTGCCGTTCGCGGAGATGCCGCAGGCGGTCAATCCGCCGCGCGGGTTCATCGTCAACGCCAACAACGATCCGATCGGCACGAGCAACGACAACGATCCGATCGACCAGCGCCGGCACGACGGCGGCGTCCTCTATCTCGGCACCGGCTACGACCGCGGCTACCGGATCGGCCGCATCCAGCGGCTGCTCGAGGGGGAGCTGAGGGCCGGCCGCAAATTCACCCAGTCGGACTTCGAGCGCTTCCAGGCGAACAACCAGATGCTGGACGCCGAGGTGTTCACTCCCTACATCCTGGCCGCCTTCCAGCACGCTCAAGGTCCGGACGCCCCGCCGGCGCTGGCCGAGCTGGCGGCCGATCCGCGGATCGCCGAGGCGGTAGGCCGGCTGCGGGCCTGGGACTTCAGCACCCCGACC
>DASWQX010000442.1:0-2758 GCA_036403495.1 Thermoanaerobaculia bacterium | reverse complement strand
AAAATTTTTGAAACATGATCCGCAGCGGCCTCAATATGGCATGTCCTCCTCCTCCAGCCCGAAGTGGTGCCCGAGCTCGTGGACCACGGTGTCGCGGATCTCGCGGATCACCTGCCGACGGTTCTCGCAGAAGCGGAGGATGGGGCCGCGGTAGATGAACACGCGGTCGGGCATGGCGCCCTGGTAGAAGGAGGTGCGCTCGTCGAGGGGGATCCCCTGGTAGAGGCCGAAGAGCTCCTCGCCGGGCTCCATGCCGAGCGCTTCGAGGTCTTCCGGGTCGGGCTCGTCCTCGACCATCACCGCGACGTTCTCCAGCAGATCGGCGAACTCTTCGGGCAGACCCTCCAGGGCGTGCTCGACCAGGGCCTCGAACTCTTCGGGTGGAATCCGCATGAGGATAGATTACCAAGCGTGCGCCCCCGACTTCGCCCCCTCACCGCCGTGCTGCTCGCCGCCGCCGCGCACATGCTGGTCTTCGACCGCGGCCTCGGCGGGGACGGCTGGGCGAGCTTCGCCACGCTGGAGGCGCTGGCCGGCCGCGGCGTGCCCTGGGTGGAAGGCGAGAACCGCGGCGTGATGAACGGCCTGGTGCGCACGCCGGAGGGGCACCTCGTCCTTCAGTACCCTCCCGGCATCCTGGCGCTCGACGCCCTGCCGTTCCTGGCCGGCCGGGCGCTCGACCGTGCGCTCCCCGCGGGGTGGATGGCGCAGGGCGCCGAGCTGCCGCCGGCGGGCCGGGTGCCGCGCGGAGTGTTCCTCTCGGCGGCGATGATCGTGCTGGCCCGCAACGCGGCGACGCTCCTCGGCCTGCTCTGGATCGTCCGGGCGCTCCGGCGGACGGGGACCTCGGAGGGGATCGCGGCGGTGGCCGCCGCGCTGGCGTTCTTCGGCGGTCCGTTGATCTTCTACTCCCTGGTGGGGATGAGCCACGCGCCGGCCTTCGCGCTGGCGGCGCTCCTGCTCCTGGTGCTCGTCCGCCAGCGGGAGGCCGGGAGCCTGCGGCTCGCCCTGGCGGCCGGCGCGGTCGTCGGGGCGGCGGTGCTGGTGCGCTACGGCTCGATCGCGCTGGCGGCGCCGGCGCTGGCGGCGATTTCGTTCGGAACGGCGCGTCCGAAATGGAACCTCGCCGCCTTCGCGGCCGGCCTGATCCTCCCGCTGACGATCCTCCCGTTCTGGTGGGAGTCGCTGTTCGGCTCGTGGCGCCCGCCCTATGGCGGGACCTGGGCGGTCTCGGCCGCGTCCCCCTGGAACGTCCTGTTCTCGCCGGTCCACGGGCTCTTCCTGTTCCATCCCGCGCTGCTCCTCGCCGTGCTCGGTCTGGCACTGAGGCTCCGGCGAGGCGCCGGATGGGCGGCGATCGCGGCCGTCTGGTTCCTCGCCGTGGCCGTGCTCTACGGCTGGTGGTCGGAGTGGAGCAATCCCGGAGGCTACGGCCAGCGCTTCCTGATCGACGCCCTGCCGGCCCTGGCGATCGGCTTCGCGGCGTTCCTGGAGGGCGGACGGCTCCGGCTCAGGGCGACGGCCGCCGTCCTGGCCACGCTCTTCGGCTATCTCCTCTTTTTCGCGGCGGTCGGCGGCCTCGCTCCGCCGCCGGCCGGCCTCCCCTGGCCGCAGCGGCTGGGCGACTACGCGCCCCTGCTCCACCACCCTCCCGGTCCCGGCGAAATCGTGGACGCCCTGCGCCGCGCGTCCCTGCCGGCGCGGACGGTCACGCGATAAGCTCCGCGCATGTCCGTACGGCTCGACAAGTGGCTCCACGTCGCCCGCGCGTTCAAGACGCGGACTCAGGCCACCCACGCGGTCGATCTCAACCGCGTGCGAGTGAACGGCCAAGCGGCCAAGCCCCACCGCAACCTGGTCGTCGGCGATCGGATCGAGGTCGAGATCGGCGAGTGGACCCGCGTGCTGATCGTCAAGGAGCTGAGGGACAAGCCGGTCTCGAAGGAGGAGGCCCGCACCCTCTTCGAAGACCTGAGCCCGCCACGCCCCGAGGCCGATCCCATGCTGCGCCTGATGCGCCGCCCCCCCTCCCTGCGCGAGAAGGGCGCCGGCCGTCCGACCAAGAAGGAGCGCCGGGAGATCGACAAGTGGGAGGGGGGGGAGCCGGGAGACGAGGGTCCCTCCTAGAGCCAGCCAAAAAGTGGGCGCGCGACCGGAGATGGGATCTCCGGAAGGCGCCCATAGAAGGGAACTAGTAACGTCGCCATCCTATCTGGACAATCCGAAATTGTCAATAATTTGTCCATCTACAGAGGCTGCGATTTCTTGACACCCTCTAGACGTCTTGCTAATCTTTCGATAATGGCGACCGATCCATCGAGCTCCCAGCCGCTACGCCATCCCATTGGCGTCGTGGCCCGCCGGACCGGTCTGAAGCCCGATCTGATCCGCGCCTGGGAGCGGCGCTACGGCGCGGTCGAGCCGGGACGCTCGGAGACGCGGCGGCGCTTCTACTCGGACGCCGACGTCGAGCGGCTCCTGCTGCTGCGGCGGGTGGTCAACACCGGTCGCGGGATCAGTCAGGTGGCGGGGCTCTCCAACGCCGAGTTGGAAGCGCTGATCGACGCCGAGCCGGTCGCTCCGGCCTACGTGCCGAGCGGACCCGCCGGCGGCGATCCCGACCAGATCGCGGAATCCGTCCTCGGCCGTTGCCTCGCCGCGGCGCAGCGGCTGGACGTCCGCGAGCTGGAGCTCGAGCTCGACCGCGCCTCGGTGTTCTTCAGCCGTACCCATCTGATCGAGCGGGTCCTGGTGCCGC
>DASWQX010000441.1:0-2339 GCA_036403495.1 Thermoanaerobaculia bacterium | reverse complement strand
GGCGAGGAGGAGCGCGGCGAGGGCCATGCCCCACTGCGCCAGCCGACCGCGCCGGGCCAGCCAGGCGAAGAGCCCCGCCGCCACCACCGCCCGCGCGGCGTCCTCGGCCGCCATCGCCCTGATCCCCTTCTGGAGCCCGCGGGCGAGCTCGAGCTGCTCCATGCACTCGCCGCAGCCGACGAAGTGCTCCTCGAACCGCGACTCCTCGTCCGGCGGCAGCGCCCCCTGATGGTAGAGCTCGATCAGGCCGTGGCTCTCGATGTAGGGGTGATCCATCAGAGGCGTTCCATCCGATACCAGAGTGTGATGAGAAGAAGAACTATCGCACCTGCCAACTGCGCCGCCCGCTCCGGACCGCCGAGCCGCGCCACCAGCAGCTCCTTGTAGCGCTGGCGGGCGCGGTGGAGGACGCGGTTGAACTGCAGGCTGTCGAGGCCGAAGTCGGCCGAGATGCGCTCCTTATCCTCCTCGGCGATGTAGAAGCGGAGCAGGATCTGGCGGTCGCGCTCGTTGGCCAGCTCCTGGAGGACGCGGCGGACGAGCGCCGCGTTCTCGCGCGCCAGCAGGCCGCCGAGCGGGCTGTCGCTCGGCGCCACGGCGGCGAGCACCGCGTCGGAGTCCGCGTCGGTCTTGCGGCGGGTCAGCTTGCGGTAGTGCTCGATGGCGAGGTTGCGGGCGATCTGGGCGAGGAAGGCCGGCAGCTTGGCCGGCTCGCGCAGCTCGCCCTGGCGGAGCTTCTCGAGGCCGAGGCGGAAGGTGTCCTGGAAGAGGTCCTCCGCCTCGGGGCGGCCGTTGGTGTGGCGATCGAGGATGATCGCCACGCCCCGGCCGTAGAGCGCGACGATCCGCTCCTCGGCGCGCCGGTCCCCCGCCTGGACTCGCGCGACCAGTTCCTCCGGCCCCTCGGTGGCGTTCTCGGTGCTGGCCAGAAACGATGTCTCCGCCCGATGTCCCCAATGTAAAGCGGCGGGCGGATTCTAGCACGCGTCTACGATCCGCCCTCCTTGGGGCTCGGTGGCGGAGGCGGCGTGCCGCTCCCCCCCCAGACCGCCATCTGCTCCGGATCGCCGTAAGTCGAGGAGCCGTACAGGTGAACGGTCTTGCGTCCCGCCGCGAAGGTCTGGGCGGCGGTGACGTAGATCTCCAGCGGGAGCTGCTCGTAGTCCCCGCTCCAGCGGAGCTGGTCGCCGGTCAGCACCAGCGCCAGGTCCTGCTGGTTCCGGTCGCGGTCCTGCGGCACCGCGGGAACGTCCGCGGCCGGCGGCTCGGTGGAAAGCTGCACCACTCCCTGCTGGTCGATCATGGCGAAGCCCACGCAGACCTCGTAATCATCAGAAAGAAAGGGCTTCGGATCTCCATACTCGCTGTTGGTGCCGATCCTCAGCGTCCAGTCCTGCTGGATCCCATGTCCCTCGACGCCGTCCCGCCACTGGATGTACCAGACCCCTATGAAGTTGCCGATGTTCATACGCTCCTCCCTTTCATTGGACAGTGATGCCGCGGCGCGGATCATCGCACCCCGGTCTCGATTTCAGCGCCAATCACCTTCCAGGACGAACCCGGCCCAGAAGTAGGGATCGCGCCAGCGCCGCTGCCGGCGCACCCAGAGCTGAGCCTGCCGCAGAGCCGCCGCGGGCGGCAGGGCGTCGGCCCAGAGGCCGGTGTAGAAGCGCGCCATGAGGGCCGCCGTGGCGAGGTCCTCCACCGGCCAGAGGCTGGCGATCACCCGCGGCGCGCCGGCGTACTGAAAGCCGCGCGTCAAACCGATCAGCCCCTCGCCGCGCACCTCCTTGCCGAGCGCCGTGCGGCAGCCGCTCAGCACCACCAGGTCGGCGTCGAGCTTCAGGTTGTAGACGTCGTGCAGGTGGAGGAACCCCTCCTGGGGGTGGCCTGCCTTGTCCACCATCGACAGGGCTAGCCCCGAGAGGGCAGGCCGCTCGGCGTCGATCACCCCGTGGGTGGCGAAGTGGACGGTCCGGAAACCGCCCAGCTTGTCGCCGAGCACGCGCGGCAGGGCGGCGTCGAAATCCAGCGCCAGCATCGACTCCCCCGCGGGAGCGAGCGCCGCGATCGCCTCCGCCTCCTGGCGCGAGGCCGGCAGGCGCTCGAAGGCCGGGGGATCGCCCTCTCCCGGCCGGACATCGGAGCGGGTGGCGGCCCCGCGCGCCGCCACCCGCGGGTCCCGGGGATCGAAGACGGGATCGGCGATCAGGGCGAGCCGCTTCGCGGCGGGCGGACGCGGCGCCAGCAGGCGCCGCTGCACGGCCAGGGCCGAAGCCGAGGGGAGGTCGGCGATCTCGTGGCGCTCGATCAGGGGCGCCGGCGCGGCCTCCGGGACC
>DASWQX010000440.1:0-4155 GCA_036403495.1 Thermoanaerobaculia bacterium | reverse complement strand
AGGTCGGCGACCATGAACTTCAAGCGGGCCTTGGCGCGCGACATCCGGTACTTGAGGTCCAGCCGCCAGACATCAACGATGGCGCGGAGTGTCGTCACCGCCTCCTCGGCCGGCACCCAGACCCCGAGGTCGTCCGAGAGGCGCGGCCAGGTGGAGAGGCCGCCTCCTACCCGCACGCCGAAGCCCGGGCGGCCGTCGCGCGGCGCGGCGATCAGGGCGATGCAGTGGATCTCCGGCGCGTTGCACTGGTGGGGGCAGGCCGAGATGGTGATCTTGTGCTTGCGCGGCAGGTCCGAGTACTCGCGGTTGGCGATGAAGAAGGCCGTCGCCTCGTCGATCAGCGGCTGCACCTCGAAGGGCTCGTCGCGGTCGATTCCGGCCACCGGGCAGCCGGTGATCGCCCGCACGTTGTCGCCGCAGGCGCCGACGGTGGTCATGCCGGCGGCCTCCAGCAGGCCGAGCACCTCGGGGAGCTTCGCCAGCTCGATCCAGTGGAGCTGGATGTTCTGCCGGGTGGTCAGCTCGCCGTGGCCGCGGCCGAACCGCTGCGAGATCTCGCCGATCGTCCGCAGCTTGGCCGGAGTCAGCACGCCCCCCGGCAGCTTCACCCGCAGCATGAGATAGCCGAGCTTCGGCTTGTCGTGGTAGAGGCCGTACCACTGCATGCGCACGAAGTCCTCCTCGGGCACCGCCTCATAGCCGGCGTCGATCATCGCCGGCAGGTCGTGGAGGACCTGGAGCCCCCCCTTCTCGGCCTTCAGCCGCTCGACGAAGTTGCGCTTGCGGATCAGGTCCCAGGAAATCTCCGCTTGGGGCGTCCGGGGGGCCTGGGACTCTCCTGCCGTCATGCGACCTGCCTCATGAAATAAACCTCCTACGCCTCCCTCGCGAGCGAGGGAGAACACACGGGTAGCGTTCGCGGCCAGATCGCGGTCGAAACCGGGCCGTCAGCGGATCAGGGTGAGGGGCTTATGAATCGGGAGAGGCGGATGCGAGCGGCCGGGAGCCGGTCACACCCGCTTGCTACAAGTACAAATCACCCGCTGCGCCGGGCGGCGTGGGGAGGTGATCGCGGGGGTTCCAGGGCGGTGATGCATTTGTAACGAGATTAGTCGTCTTCTCTCACTTTGTCTAGTGCCCGCGGGTGACCGTGGCGTGACAAGACGCGCGGCTCCTCGTCCTTACGGCCCTGAAATGACCGGTAGGGGCGGGCGCGGCAGCGTATCCGCCGCCCGCTTTCCGGACGGCTGGGCGTTCTTCAGGAAGGAGTTGGCATTGGCGTCGCGCCTCGTCAGCGTCCCGATCCCCCAGAGCTCGTTCAGGGTCGCCGAAATCGAGGCGTGCTCATAGACGGTGGCATCGACTCCCGCCGGCGTATACGCCGACACGACGACCGCCGGCACGCGCACTCCCAGGCAGGTGAAATCGAAGGGAGGGCTGGAGAAGTCGTCGCCCCAGTCGTCGAGGTTCCAGCAGAGGCCGTCCGGGTTCTCGATCCCCACGGTCCGGCCGTCGTCCTTGGTGAACGAGAGCGGCGGCGGCACGTGATCGAAATGGCCGCCGTGCTCGTCGTAGGTGATGAGCAGGAGCGTGCGCTCCCACAGAGGCGAGTCCAGGAGAGTGCTGTAGATGCAGTTCATCAGGATGTCGCCCTGGCGAGCGTCCCACGGGTCATGCTGGGAGCTCAGGAGCGTCGGCGTCAGAAAGACGTAGTTGGCGAGCGTGCCGGCCATCGCATCCCGATGGAAGCGCAGGAAGCAGGGGTCGGCCGGCAGGGCCGAGGGCCGGTTCCGCACGACGTCGAGGACCATCTCGGTCGCGAAGACCGGGTCCTGATGGTAGATCTGCCAGGTGAGGCCGGCCGCGGCGAGCTGCGCGAAGACGGACGGCAGAGGGGCCAGTTGCGGCGGCATGTTTTCAAAGTCCGCTCCGGCATAGCCGCCGGACGACGCACAGTTGGCGAAGAGGCGGTTGGGCCCCGTCGGTCCGGGCACCGAGCAGAACCAGTTCGTGCAGACCGTGAAGTGGGTCGCCAGCGAGGAGAGGGTCGGCAGCGAGTAGGGAGCGAAGCCTCCCATCAGCTCGGCGGGGTCTCCCCCCGCGTTCTTATAGTTGGTGAGAAAGCCGTTCATCGGCGCCTCGGGCCAGGGCGGCTGCTGGCCACTGTTGCCGTAGACCTGCTCCATGACGTCCGTGTGCGCATGCGTCGGGCAGGGGTTGGTCGACCACTTGCCCTTCCGCTCGGTGGTGCAGATCGGGCTACCCCCGTTAGGGTCCGGCAGGCACTGCGGCGTCTGGGCGAGGGTGCCGAACTTTGGAAAATGCCCGAGCAGGTGATCGAACGATTGGTTCTCCATCATCAGCACGACCACGTGCTCGATCGGATTGTCGGACATGACGGATTTTCTTCCTTGAGGCTCAGCCGGTTTGCCCGCGGCGAAGGCGTTCGAGCTCCGCTTCCAGGACCGCCGCCCGTTTTTCGGCGGCCTGCCGAGCTGTGGATTCACGAACGATCTCTTCATCGCCCGTGAGAAGCGGCTCTCCCGAATGCGCGTCCAGCAGACGCAGGCTCGTTCCTTCCGCCCGAAGGAGCAAGCCCGTCGTGAAACTCCGGAGAGAGCCGTCCGCCTCAGGCAGGATGCGCTGGAATCGATTCATCCCCAAGCGGTACCCCTGTAGCCTGGGATCCAGGTAGTCCCCATAAGGATCGTGCAGGAAGTACTCTTCGATCCCAAGACGCTCGTAGCAGAGCTTCTTCTTGGAGACGTCCTCGTCGCGGGTGCTGTCCGAGGTGATCTCGATCACCAGGGAAGGGACCCGTCCTTCCTGCCAGAGCTTGTAGGTCCGCCGCTGTCCCTTGGCCACCTCTTTGACCAGGAAGAGATCGGGAGCCACCACCGCCCGGGGATCACCCTTGACGAAGTAGAAGAACAGTTTGCCTGTCACGTAGACGTCCGGCACGTCCCGATACCGACGCTTCAGGGCGTGGATCAGGTCGACCATCTCGTCCCGGTGGAGATCGGTTTCCGCCATCGGCTGCCGTCGGACTCCGGATAGTAGACGTCGTCAAGCTGGAGGGGAATCGCGTTCATGCGTGCCATCCTACCCGACCGCCGGCTCGATCATCACGTACTCGAAGTCCCCGGAGACCGACGTGCCGCCGGGCGGGATCTTGCCGGGGCCCGCCACCTCGCAGAGGACGAAGTAGCGGTTGCCGAGGCGCACGTAGGACTCGTCCGCCCGCGGCTTGCCCTCCACGCCCACCAGGGCATGGCCGGGGACGAGGATCAGGATGGCCCGCTTGGGGAGATGGCGCCAGAGGGCGCAGAAGGTGGCCGATTTCGAGTCGCAGTCGCCTGCCCCTTCCACCAGTACGGCTGTCGGCATGCGGAAGCCCAGGATGTGCCGGCCGAGGTCGACGTCCGGCGGTACCTCATAGTGCAACTCCTGGACGAACGCCAGGAAGAGGCCGAGGAGACGGCGGTCGCTCCCCCCTTCACCGGCCTGGCGTAGCGCCGCGAAGCAGTCCGCCAGGGGGCCGGTGTCGCGCTCGACCTCCCGCTCGTAGTCGACCGAGATCTCGCCGTCCTTCAGGAGCAGGCCCCGCTGCCGGAGGTACTGCGCGACCAGCTCCTCCTTCTGCCGGGCGAGACGCCGATCGAGCCAGGCGTCGAAGTCGCGCAGCCGCGCCTCCAGCCGTTCCTCCGCCGCCGGCTCCATTCCGCCCGGGGTCCACCAGCGCCAGCGGTAGCCGGTGCCCCCCTCGAGCTCGAAATGGAGGTAGCGGCGCAGCCCCCGCCGTTCGGCCTCCTCCTCGAACCGCTCCCGCAACCCCTCTCCCACGGCCTTCCGCATCTCGTCCTCGAAATATCCGAAGGAGGCGAGGTCGCGTTCGTAATCCCGCTTGTCGATCTCGCAGGAGACATGGCGGGGGCGGCCGCTGTAGTCGATGAAGCCGTAGGAGAGGCGCAGGCGCTCCCCCGCGTCGGCGCGCCGGAACTGGTGGAGCGCTCCGACCTGACGCAGGAAGGTGTCCGCATCGGGCGCGGGCGGGCTCGGGAGCTCCGAAGTCTGGAGGCGGGCCGCCACCCCGGCCGCGACGGCCAGAGCGAGCACCAGCCCGCCGGCGATGCCGATCGCCCCGCAGCCGGACCG
>DASWQX010000439.1:0-6229 GCA_036403495.1 Thermoanaerobaculia bacterium | reverse complement strand
GGTGCGCCGGCCCGGCGGACGGCGCGGCTCCCACGCTTGCCCCGCAAGCCGCGGAAACCCCGGCCGCCGAGCCTTCCGGTGGCTCGTCCCTTCTTGATGCGGGTCGTTTCGGCAGCCTGTGGCAGTTGGGCGAGTCGTCCGGCAAGCCGATCGTGCAGACCCTGGTCGAGATTTATCTGACCGAAACGCCGCGCCGCCTGGAGCGGATGCGGGAGGCCCTGGGCCGGGAGGACGCGGCCGATCTCGCCTTCGTGGCCCACAGCCTGAAGGGGATCAGCGCCCAGCTCGGCGTCGTGCAGGTCGCCGAGATCAGCGGCGGGATCGAGAGGATGGGGAGGAACGGCGAGCTCGGCACCGCCGCCGAGAGCCTGGCCGAGCTCGAACGCGCCTTCGAAAGGGCGGTGCCACTCCTGGAGCTGGAGCGAACGGCGGCGATCCAGCCGGGGCGGTGAGGGAGCCGCAGTTCCGCCCGGGCATGAATGCCCGGGCGTCGGAGATCCCTCAACGCCGCGCACGATAGAGCAGCGCCCGTCCGCTCGCCGACCGCGCGATCAGGTCGTACCCCGCGGCGAGCTGGCCGAGGACGTCGCGGACCTTCGGGTCGGCCTTCTGCTCGTCCCGCAATCCCCAGAGGAGGACGTAGTCCACGGTCCCCCCGGTCCGCCGCGGATAGGCGGCGAGGTCGACCCAGGGGGGCACACCCTCGATCCCCAGCGATCCGGCCGCCAGATGGTCGTAGGGGTTGAGGGCAGGGCGGTACAGGAGGGGGAAGTAGTTCTCGTTGGCCTCGTAGAGCGAGAGGTCGACCAGCCGCCGCCGAGCGCCGACATAGCCGCCGGCGTGGACGAAGGGCCAGACCCGGAAGACGGCCGGGCGGCCGGCCGCGTCCAATCCCTGGTGCGCATAGGAAAGGAAGAGGAAGGTGTGGTCCGGCACGACGTGGTCGCCTACGGCCACGACCTCGGCGATGCCGGCGTCGAGCTCGGCGTACTTCCAGGCCATCAGCCCGAGGAAGCCGAGGGCGAGCGCCGCCGCCAGGGCCTGCACCGCGAGCCGCCGGCGGGCGGGGTGCTCGAAGGTGGCGAACCAGAGCATCAAGGTAAGGAAGGGGAAGAGCACGAGGCGGTGGTTGATGAAGGCACCGCCGGAGAGGTTGCTCGGCGCGGCGAAGAAGGTGACGGCGAGAACGGCCGCGGCGAGCAGCAGTCCGTCCCCCGGCTGAAGCGGCAGCTTCCGCCGCGCGCGCAGGCAGAGCGCGGCGAGCGCATAGAAGAGGACGGCGAGGGCGATCGCCAGCGGGATCGTCCAGGTCGTCAGCGACACCAGCGAGTAGAGGCCGGTGAGGTGCTTGACCTTCACGGCCATCGGCAGACGGAAGGAGCCGGCGCCGGCCCTGCCACGGACGAAGGCGGCCATCAGGATCATCGCGGGGAGGGCGGCGACGGTCGGCGCGAGCAGTCGGCGGCGGAACCCCCGGCCCAGGGCGCGGAGGGTAAAGCGCGGTTCGGGCGCGGCCAGAAGGTCGAGGAGCAGCCGCCAGCCGGCGAGCGTGAAGAGGGCGGCGACGGTCACCACCAGCGTCACCGGGTGGCAGAAGTAGACCCAGAGGACCAGCAGCGTCAGCAGCGCCGTCCGTCCGGGTCCCATCCTCTCTCTATGCTTGAGCCCGTACCCCAGCGTGAACAGGAACGCCGCGAGGCTGAAGCAGAAATTGAAGAAGCCCATGTTGAAGGTG
Organism: Thermoanaerobaculia bacterium; assembly: GCA_036403495.1. GTDB lineage: Bacteria > Acidobacteriota > Thermoanaerobaculia > Multivoradales > UBA5704 > DATARR01. The sequence goes on along the minus strand of DASWQX010000439.1, from coordinate 4,494 downwards.
AAGTTGTAGAGGAAGGGGAAGGCCAGGAGGGCGAGGAAGCCGGCTTCGGGGGCGATCGCCCGCAGGGCGTAGCGGGCTCCAAGCGGCAATAGAAAGATGTAGACGCTGAGCAGGATCTTCTCCGCCACCGGCACGGCCACGAATCCCAGGGCCTTCACCATCAGGAAGAAGATGAACCAGTTCGGCAGCGCTTCACGGTTGGGCAGGTAGTACTGGCGCAGCAGCCCGGCCCCGGGGTGGTCATACTGGCGCAGGATGAGGGTCAGCGCCTGATGGCTGGGGCCGTCCTGGGTGGGGATGAAGGGGAAGATCCAGATCGGCAGCAGGTGGAGCGCGAGGAGGCCCCAGAAGAGGACGCTTTCGCGGCTGAGGCGGGTGGTGGGCACGGAGGGGATGGTATCAGCGCGGCTCTGGAAGCGGGTCGGCGAGCGGGTATGATCTCCACCCCATGGCCACCTCTCCCCCGCCGCTGAAGCTGAGCGTCGTCATCCCCTGCCTGAACGCGGCGGCGACGATCGGCGTTCAGCTCGAGGCGCTCGCCCGGCAGAGCTGGGACGGGGAGTGGGAGGTGATCGTGGCCGACAACGGCTCGACGGACGGCTCGGGGGAGATCGTCGAGAGCTACCGCGGACGGCTGCCGGGGCTGAAGCGGGTCGACGCCTCGGACCGCCGCGGGCAGGCCCACGCGCGAAACCTCGGCGCCGCGGCGGCCGGCGGCGACGCCTTCCTGTTCTGCGACGCCGACGACGAGGTCGCTCCCGGCTGGCTGGCGGCGCTCGGCCGCGCCCTGGCGCAGTGGGAATTCGTCGCCTGCCGCTACGACAACGAGACGCTCAACCCGGTCTGGGTGCGGCGCACCCATCTCAACCCGCAGAAGGACGGCCTCACCGCCTACGACTACCCTCCCTTCCTCCCCCACGCCGGCGGCGGCGGGCTGGCGGTGCGGCGCGCCGTCCACGAGGAGGTGGGGGGGTTCGACGAGTCGCTCCCCGCCCTGGAGGACACCGACTACTGCTGGCGTATCCAGCTCGCCGGCCACGAATTCCACTTCGTGCCGGACGCCATAGTGAACATCCGCCACCGGCACGACTCGGGCAACATCTTTCGCCAGGGCTTGAGCTACGGCAAGCACAACGTGCTGATCTACAGCCGCTACAAAGACCGCGGCATGCCCCGCCTCGGCTGGCTGCCGGGTCTCCTGCGCTGGGGGAAGCTGATCCTCAAGACCCCCGCGATGCTGCTCACCCGCGAGGGGCGCTCGCGCTGGCTCTGGCAACTCGGCTGGCGGCTCGGGCGGATCGAGGGGTGCTTCGAATACCGCGTGGTCGCTCCGTAGCGGGTGATCGCGCCGTAAAAAGTCGCATGATATTGGTATGGACATGCAACACCTCGGGCTTCGGCTCCTCCGCTCGCTCCTCCTGACCCTCTGCGCACTTCTCCTGCCCGCTCTGGCCTCGGCCCAGCCCGCGCCCAAAATAACCCCGGTCTCGCGGGTGTTCCCAATCAGTCCTCCTGGGCTCCCCAAGGTTGGACCGGCGCTCGGCGCCACGCCGGATGGCGGTTTTCTGGTCTCCTGGAGGTCGGAGATCGCCCTGGATCCGCCGGTCTCCGTGATCGAGCTGCGGCGCATCGACGCCGCCGGTGCGCCGGAGGGCGACGCCCAGCGGGTCGAGAGCACGCCGATCAACCAGAGCCTCGACCGGCCGTCTATCGCCGTGAACGCCGTGGGCGTGTCGATGGTGGCGTGGCAGGTCACCTCCAGCACGCCGTTCTCGGACTTCTCTCCCCTCAGGGGACGCTTCTTCGATCCCTCCGGGGCGGTGATCGGGCCGGAGGTCGAGATCGCTTCGCACGGGCGAAGGCCCCGGGTCGCCGCCCTGGGCCTGCGACTCTTCGTCGTGGTCTGGGACAACGCCCCGGAGGACATTTCGAGCATCGAGCCATTGGCGCGGATCTACGATGTGGCCGGCGGCGGGGTAACGCCGGAGCCGCCGTTCCGGGTAGCCCGGCGGCACGGGTTCCCCTCGCAGGTGGAGGCGACGGTCGCGGCGGATGCCGACGCGCGGTTCGTGGTGGCCTGGACGCGGGCGAACCTGAAAGCGTCGGTCGGGATCGCCGGCCGGCTGTTCGGTCCCGACGGCGTCCCGCTGGGCGACGAATTCCCGATCTCCGGGGATCGCTCCGTGCAGCAGCCGGCGGTCGCCTTCGGCCTTGCAGGGGGGTTCACGGTGGTCTGGAACCGTGCCGGCGCGATCTTCGGCGCGCGCTTCGATGACGCCGGCCATCCTCGGGGTCCGTCCTTCACGATCTCCGCCGGCGCGGGCGAGGCGCGGACATCGCCGGTGATCGCCTTCGACCCGGCGGGCCGCTCCGTGGTGGCCTGGGGGCGCTCGGCGCTGCCCCGCTCCGCCGGCCAGGTGTTCGACGCGTCCGGCCGCGCCGTGGGCCCTCATTTCCTCTTCGGCCCCGGGAGACAGGCCGATCCGATGCAGCTCCAGCTCGCGTTCCTCGCCGACGGCCGGCTGGCGGCGGCCTGGACGCAAGCGACCTCGTCGGGCGGACCGCCGGGGATCTTCGGGCGGCTCTTCGCGCTGACCCTGCCTTAGCGGCTGATCTCAGCGCCGCGAATCGAGGAACCGCCGCAGCGCCCGCTGCACCACCAGGGCGTTGCCGGCGTCCTCGGGGCCGAAGGCGATACCGACGGTGTCCCCCTCGCGCCAGGTGACGGAGCCGGCGACGTCGAGGACGTCCGGCTCGCCGGCGAGGCCGAGCTGGAACTGGACGGCGTGGCCGGTCTGCCAGATGGAGGGGACGCCCGACAGGCCGACGCCGCCGAGCGACAGATTCTCCAGGGTCACCGAGAGGCGGGTGCCGTCCGGCAGCCGGAGCACGACGTCGATCCCGAGGCGGATGCGCACGTCGCGCTGGCCGGCAAGGCCGAGGAGGGCCGAGACGTTCATGCCGTGCCGGCGGATGACCTCGGCGCGGAACTTCAGCTCCAGACCGGGATTGGTGGCGAGGAGCCGGGTCAGGTCGGCCTTCTCGATCCGCAGCAGCGTCGTGGGAGCGGCCGTGCGGGCCGAGGCGTAGCGGCGGGCCTTGTCGTTGAGCAGCCCCATCTCGCCGAAGAAGCCCCCCTCCTCCAGGCGGGCCACCACCTGCTGCGGGCTCCCGACCTGGTCGCGGAACACGGTGACCATGCCCTGGCGGACGATATAGAAGGCGTCCACGCCGTCCCCCTCACGGAAGATCAGCTTGTAGGCAGGGTGGCGCTCCTCGTACGCGAGCGCCGCCAGGCGGTCGAGCTGGCCATCGTCGAGGTCGGCGAAGAGCGGGATGGTGCGGAGAAAGGCTTTCACGCTCCTTTCCTCATCCGCCCAGCTCCTTGACCAGCGCCTCCAGCTTCGCGTGCTCCCCGGGATCGCTCTCCATCAGAAGGGCGCGGCGGAAGCAGCGCAGGGCCGCGGTCTTGTCGTCCAGCTCGTAGAGGTAGATGGCGCCCTCGGTCTTCCAGAGGTCGCCGCGGTTGGGGGCGATGCGCAGGAGCTGCTCGTAGAGCAGGGAGGCATCCCGGAAGCGCTTCAGGTCGTAGGCCGTGCGGGCCGCGTTCTCCAGCGGCACGGGGTTGGCCGGGGCGCGCCGGGCGGCCTCGCGGAAGTCGGAGAGCGCGCCTTCCAGGTTGCCGGTCTCGGCGCGGTCGACGCCCCGCTCGAGAAAGATCTCGGGCTCGTGGGCGCCGGCCCGCAGGGCAGCCTCCAGCACCTCCCGCGCTCCCTTTTTGTCCCCCTTCTCGCGCAGCAGGCGGGCGAGGTTGGTCGCACCGACCGCTTGGGCGGGATCGAGCGCCAGGGCGCGGCGGTATTCGCGCTCGGCCTCCGGCTTGCGGCCGAGCTCGAGCAGGACGCCGGCGGCATCGACGATCGGCACGGCGTTGATGTCGTTCTCCTTCTCGGCGCGCTGGAAGCTGTTGAGCGCGGACTCCTTGCGCCCCAGCTTGCTGAGGCAGAAGCCGGCCAGGCTCAGCGCCGGGAAGTTGTGCGGGTCTTTCCGGACGATCGCCTCCAACTCCGGCAGTGCCTGGTCGCAGTGCCCCTCCTGCACCGTCTGAGTGGCGCGGTGGAGGTCCGCGGCGACCGGGGCCATGGCGCGCGGATCGGGCAACTGGCCGGTGACCGGCCCCGAGGCGGCGCCGCCGAGATAGCCGAGGCTCGCGAGCTGGCGGCGCTGCTCGTCGGTGAGCACGTTCTCGGGGCGGACCGGGGTATCCAGCGTCTCTCCCTCGCCCTTCAGGAAGCCGACCATCCGGGCGTCCCAGTCCCGCACCGCCTTCGCCTGCTTCGGAGACACGTCGCGCGTCTCGCCGGGATCGCCGGCGAGGTCGTAGAGGCTGCTCTTCGGCGCCTTCATATAGAGGAAGCGGTCGTCCCCCAGCGAGCGCAGGGGGTACCACTTGTAGGCGAAGAACGGCAGGAAGCTCTCGGTGTAGGTCTCGCG
>DASWQX010000438.1:0-3988 GCA_036403495.1 Thermoanaerobaculia bacterium | reverse complement strand
AAGGCTCGCGGATCGACCGGCATGGCGCCGGGCCGCTCGCGCCGCGGGCGAGCGGGCATAATCTCGCCTACGTCATCTACACCTCGGGCTCCACCGGCCGCCCCAAGGGAGTCGCGATCGAGCATCGCTGCACGATGTCCCTGATCCGCTGGGCCGCCGCGACCTATTCGCCGGAGGAGATCTCGGGAGTCCTGGCGGCGACCTCCATCTGCTTCGATCTGTCGATCTTCGAGCTGTTCGTGACCCTCGCCCTGGGTGGGTCGGCGATCCTTGCCGACAACGCGCTCAGCCTGCCGGCGCTGCCGGCGGCGGGGGAAGTCACGCTGGTAAATACCGTGCCCTCGGCGGTCGCCGAGCTTCTGCGGTCGGGCGGCATCCCCCCATTCGTGCGCACCCTCAACCTCGCCGGGGAGGCGTTGCGCGGGGCTCTGGTCCAGCGGCTGTATGGAGAGCTGGGCTCCCTCCGGAAGGTCTACAACCTCTACGGACCTTCGGAGGACACGACCTATTCGACTTGCGCGCTGATGGAGAGAGGCGACGCGCGGATCCCCTCGGTCGGCTTCCCCCTGGAGGGGACTTCGGCGTACCTCTTGAGCCCCGACCTCGAACGGGTGCCCGCCGGCGAGCCCGGCGAGCTGTACCTGGGAGGAGAGGGGCTCGCCCGGGGCTATCTGAGCCGGCCGGACCTGACGGCCCTCCGCTTTGTGCCCGATCCGTTCTCGCCGCGCCCCGGTGACCGGATCTACGCGACAGGCGACCTCGTCCGCTACCGCCAGGACGGCGAGCTCGACTACCTGGGCCGCACCGACCACCAGGTCAAGGTCCGCGGTTTCCGCGTCGAGCTGGGAGAGATCGAGGCGGCGCTGGGGCGGCATCCCGGCGTCGGCGACACCGTGGTCGTGGCCCGCGACCTCGCGACGGGCGCCGAGAGCGCGGACCGGTCCCTGGTCGCCTACGTGGTCCCCCGCGCGGGAGCGGACCTGTCGGTCCCGGACCTCAGGGAGCACCTGCGCGCTCAGGTGCCGGATTACATGGTCCCCTCCCACTTCGTGGTCCTGGAGGCTCTGCCGCTCAATCCCAACGGCAAGGTCGACCGCGCCGCGCTCCCGGCGCCGGGAGGTCCAGGCGGGCGCTCGGCCTTCCTGGCGCCGAGAACGCCGCTGGAGGCCTCCCTGGCGGCGATCTGGGCGGAGATCCTGCCGGCCGGTGATGTGGGCGTCGAGGACGATTTTTTCGCGCTCGGCGGCCACTCTCTCCTCGCGGCCCGGGTGATCGCGCGCATTCACGAGGTGCTGGAGCGGCGCCTGTCCCCCCGCGCCCTGTTCGAGGCGCCGACCGTCGAGCGCCTCGCCGCCCTCCTGGCGGACCTGCCGGTGGGGGAGGGGCTGGCGGGGATCCCGGCCGCGCGCGAGCGCGGCTGGACGCCGTCCGCCGGCCAGGAGGCGATGTGGTTCTCCGATCGCCTGAGCTCCGACATCGCTCTGTTCACGATCCCTCTCCTGCTCGAGCTCTCGGGTCCGCTCGACCGTCCGGCGCTGCTGCGGTCGCTGGCGGCGGTCGTGCGCCGACACGAGGCGCTGCGGGTCGTCTTCCGCGAGGAGCACGGCCGGCCGGATCTCAGGCTCCTCGACGCCGTCGTCGACCTCCCCCGGATCGACCTCAAGGCGCTCCCGCTTTACGCCCGCGGTCCGGAGGCGGAGCTCGCCGGGGCGGCGCTCGGCCGGAAACGCATCGACGCCGAGCACGGACCGCTGCTCCAGGCATATCTGATGGAGCTGGACGAGCGCGACCACAGGCTCCTCATCGCCATGCACCACCTCGTGGCCGACGACTGGTCGATCTGGGTCCTCACCCACGACCTGGCGCTCCTCTACGCCGCGGCCGTCACCGGGAAGGCGGCGGGTCTGCCCGCCCCGGCCTTGCGGTTCGCCGATTACGCCGCCTGGCAGCAGGAGTGGCTCGAAGGCGAGGAGGCCCGGGGGCAGCTCGCGTTCTGGAAGCGGCATCTGCCCGCCGCGCCGGAGGTGCTCGACCTGCCGCTCGACCGACCGCGCCCCGCGATGCAGAGCTTCCGCGGGGCTCAGGTGATCGCCGCGATCCCGCGGCCGGACTCTCAAGGCCTTCTCGGCCTCGCCCTGCGTAGCCGGGCGACCCTCTTCATGGCGCTCCTGGCGACGCTCGATTCCCTGCTTCACCGCTACTCCGGGCAGGAGGAGCTGACCGTCGCCGCGCCGGTGGCCAACCGGCACCGGACGGGCACGCAGGACCTGATCGGCCTGTTCACCAACTCCATCGTCCTGCGCGCCGACTTCTCGGCGGAGCCGCGATTCGACGAGCTCCTGCCGCAGGTTCGGGACGCGGTGATCGCGGGGCTCGACCATCAGGACTTCCCCTTCGACCGCCTGGTGCGGGAGATGGAGCCGGAGCGCAGCCTCGCACACTCGCCTCTCGCCCAGGTATTCCTCTCTTTCCAGAACACGCCCCCGCTGCCGCGCCAGCTTGCGCCTGGGCTCGAGCTCCGACTGCAAGAGTTGGGAAACGGCACCGCCAAGGCCGATATCACGCTCTATGTCCGCCAGCAGGGGGAGGCGCTGGTCACGGTCTGGGAGTACGCCTGCGAGCTGTTCGATGTCGCGACCATCGACCGAATGTCGGCGCACTTCCTGAGGCTCCTGTCGGCCGCGGTCGCCGATCCCCGGCGGCGGGTCTCCGATCTGCCACTGCTCACCGATGAGGAAGGGGAGCAGATCGTCCGCTGGGCCGGCGATGACCGCGAGACGGTCTCCGACCGCGTTCACGAGCTGTTCGCGGCGCAGGCCGCGCGGACTCCGGACGCGCCGGCGGTCCGCTGCGAGGAGGAGGTCCTGACGTTCGCCGAGCTTGACGCGCGGGCCGCAGCCCTGGCCCGGCGGTTGTGGCATCTGGGGATCGGACGGGAAGACACGGTCGCCGTTTGCGTGGAGCGCTCGCCGGCGATGGTCGTGGCGATCCTGGGAGTTCTCAAGGCGGGCGGCGCCTACGTGCCGCTCGATCCGGACGTGCCGGCGGACCGCCTCGGCTTCATCCTGGACGACTGCGGCGCCCGCGCCCTGGTGGCGCAGGACTCGCTGCTCCCGGATCTTCCGAGATTCCACGGCGCCCTGGTCGAAATCACCGCCGAGGGCCACCTTCAGGGAGCCGACGATGAGCTCGGCGGCGCGGTCGCTTCCTGGACGACTTCCGGAACGACAGGTCCGGTGGCGGAGCCCGGCAACCTGGCCTACGTCATCTATACCTCCGGTTCGACCGGACGCCCCAAGGGGGTGATGGTCGAGCACCGCCAGCTCGCGAGCTATCTCGCCGGCGTCCGAGAGCGGATCGCGCTGCCAGAGGGATCGAGCTTCGCCATGGTGAGCACCATCGCGGCGGACCTGGGGAACACCGTCCTCTTCGCCGCGCTGGTCTCGGGGGGCTGCTTGCACGTCGTCTCACGGGCGCGCTCGTCCGACCCGGCCGCTCTGGCGAGCTATTTCGAGCGCCACCCGGCGGACTGCCTGAAGATCGTTCCCTCCCATCTGGCCGCCCTCCTCACCGCCCCACGCGCGGCGGGCTGCCTGCCGCAACGGCTGCTGATCGTAGGGGGAGAAGCCATCGCCCCCGGGCTCGTGGAGCGGATCGGTGAGCTGGCTCCCGGTTGCCGCGTCCTCAACCACTACGGTCCCACCGAGACCACGGTGGGAGTGCTGACCCACGAGGTCGAAACGGGCCGCGCGCGGTGGGATCGCCGGACGCGCATCCCCCTCGGCAAGCCGCTGCGCGGCACGCGGGTGTTGATCCTGGACCGGAACCTCGCGCCGGTTCCCAAGGGGGTGCCCGGCGAGCTCCACGTCGGTGGCCCGCAGGTCAGCCGCGGCTACCTGGGCCGGCCGGACCTGACCGCCGGAACGTATGTCCCGGATCCCTGGAGCGGCCTCCATGCTCTCCCTGGCAGCCGGCTCTACGCTACGGG
>DASWQX010000437.1:0-4954 GCA_036403495.1 Thermoanaerobaculia bacterium | reverse complement strand
CCTCGAACCCCTCGAGCTGGCCGAGCAGCGCGTCCAGGCTCCCCGGACCCTCGGCCCGCTCGTCGGGATCGACCCGCTGCCAGGCGAGGAGGAAGCGGAGGAAATCGGTCTGCGAGACCGGCTCGATCTCCCGCCGCAGCCGGTCCAGGGTGTAGCGATGGACGCGGGCGAGCAGGCGGCGCTCGCACCACTCCTCTCCCGGCGCGCCCGGCGTGAAGCGCCCGCGGAAGACGAATCCCTCGCCTTCGAGCGTCGCCAGGGCGATCTCGATCGCGCTCCGCCGGAGATCCAGGCTGGCGGCCAGCGCCTCGGCGGTGACCGGACCCAGACCGTCCAGCCGGCCGCGCACCAGCTCGACCAGCGCCTCCTCCGCGGTCCACTCCCGGGCGAAGCGGGGGGGCGCCGCGATCGCCGGTTCCAGCGGCGCCGTTGGGTGAAGGGCCAGGAGCAGCGGCAGCCGCTCGGCGGCGATCCAGACGTGGGAGTCTCCGGGGAGGGTCGCCCGGGTGGCTCGGCGGGCCGTGGCCAGAGAGTCGAACAGCCGCTCCCATCCCGAGCGGGCGCCTTCCTCGGCGGTGATGAAGCCGAGGGTCAGCAGGGCGTCGTGGAGCTCGTCCGGCGATTCGGCGTCGGGCCAGGCCTCGGCGCGCACGCGGAGGATGGCGCTGGCGTCCAGCGCGCCAAGGTCCGAGGCGGTCTCCGGATCGAGCCAGCGGCGCAGGGAGACCGCCTGGGTGCGACGCTCTTCGAGAGGCGCGTCGTCCAGGAAGGCGTAAGGCTGGGCCTTGAGGATCTCGTGGGCGAGCGGCGAGGGCTCGACGACGTCGCGGGCGATCATCGCCACCTGGCCCGATTCCATGCGGCGCAGGAGGTGCTCCAGCCCCTCGATGTCCATCGCCTCTTCCAGGCAGTCGCGCAGGGTCTGCTCGATCAGCGGGTGATCGGGGATCTCCCGCTCCCCCACGATGTTCTCCAGGCAGGCGAGCTGGTCGGGGAAGACCACCGCCACCAGATCCTCGGCCGCCTGCCGGAGCAGCGGTGCCGGCACCCGCCGGCCGCCGCGCTGGCGGGGGATGGCGAGGGCGCGGCCGGCGTTCCAGCGCCAGCGCACGCCGAACAGGGGGGCGTCGAGCACCGCCTGGGTGAGGACGTCGCGCGCGGTGTTCGAGCTCAGGAACTTGAAGACGTCCTCCAGCGGGAAGCTGTGGGTGGGGCCGAGGGAGAGCACGATGGCGTCCTCGGTGGCCGCGGCCTGCAACTCGAAGTTGAAGGCGCGGCAGAAACGCTTGCGCAGGGCGAGCCCCCAGGCGCGGTTCAGGCGGCTGCCGAAGGGCGCGTGGATCACCAGGTGCTGGTCCCCGGCCTCGTCGAAGAAGCGCTCGGCGACCAGGGTGTCCCGGGAGGGCATGACGCCCAGCGCCACGACGGCGGCGGCCAGGTAGTCGACGATCTGCGCCGCGGCGGCCGGGGAGAGCTTGAGCTCGGCCACCAGCCAGGCGGCGGCCTCGTCCCGCGATCCCTCGCGCACCCTGCCCGCCACCTCCTCGCGCAGCCGTGAGACGGCGAAGGAGAGCTCCTCGGTGCGCGCCGGGGCCTCCCCAAGCCAGAAAGGGATGTTCGGCGGCTGCCCCTTGGCGTCCTCCACCAGCACCCGCCCCTGCTCGACCTTGATGATCTTCCAGGAGGCGTTGCCGAGCTGGAAGACGTCCCCGGCCAGGCTCTCGACGGCGAAGTCCTCGTGGACGGTGCCGATCACCGTGCTCGACGGCTGGAGCACGACCTGGTAGTCGGCGAGGTCGGGGATCGCCCCGCCCGCGGTCACCGCCGTCAGCCGCGCTCCCTTGCGGGGCCGCAGCACGCCGTTCACCGCGTCGTGGTGGAGGTAGGCCCCCCGCCGGCCACGCCGCGTGGTGAAGCCGGTCGAGAGCATCTCGACGATGGCGTCGAAATCCTTGCGCTCCAGGTTGCGGAACGGCCAGGCGCGCCGGACGAGCGCGAACAGCCCGTCCTCGGTCCACCCCTCTTCGCCTGCCGCCGCCACGGCCGCCACGACGTGCTGGGCCAGGATGTCGATCGGCTTCTCGGGGATGATCAGGCGGTCGAGCTCACCGCGCCGCACCGCGTCGAGCAGCGCCGCGCACTCGATCAGCTCGTCGCGGGTGAGCGGGAAGAGCCGCCCCTTGGGAAGGCCGGCCAAGTGGTGCCCGGAGCGGCCGACCCGCTGCAACAGGGTGGCGATCGACCGCGTCGAGCCGAGCTGGCAGACGAGGTCGACCGCGCCGATGTCGATCCCCAGCTCCAGCGAGGCGGTCGCGACCAGGGCGGAGAGCTCACCGGCCTTGAGCCGGCGTTCGCTCTCCAGCCGCTGCTCCTTGGCGAGGCTGCCGTGGTGGGAGGCCACGCGGTCCGCCCCCAGGCGTTCCCCGAGGTGGCGGGTGACCCGCTCGGCCATCCGCCGGGTGTTGGTGAAGATGAGAGTCGTCCGGTGCTCGCGGACCAGGTCGGTCAGCCGGTCGTAGATCTCCGCCCACACCTCCATGGGCATCACCGCCTCGAGCGGCGAAGAGGGTGGCACCTCGACCCGCAGATCGAGCCGCCGGCCGTGCCCGGCGTCCACGATGACGCACCGCGGAGTGCCGTCCGGCTCGACGTTGGCGGTGCCGACCAGGAACCGGGCCACCTCCTCGATCGGCCGCTGGGTGGCGGAGAGGCCGACGCGGTTGAGGCCCGAACCCGAACCCTCACCCCCCGGCCCCCTCTCCATTCCCCTCCCCCCTCCCTCACAGGGAGAGGGGGAGACGAGCGCTTCCAGGCGTTCGAGGGAGAGGGAGAGGTGCGATCCGCGCTTGTCGTCCGCCACGGCGTGGATCTCGTCGACGATCACCGTGCGGACCGTCCTCAGCATTCCGCGTCCCCCCTCGCTGGTGAGGAGGATGAACAGCGACTCCGGAGTGGTGACCAGGATGTGCGGCGGCCGCTTGACCATCGCCGTCCGCACCGACGACGGAGTGTCTCCGGTGCGTACCTGGGTGCGGATCTCGACGTCCGGCAGCCCCAGGGCCGCCAGCTCGGCGCGGATCCCCGCCAGCGGCTCTTCCAGGTTCTTCTCGATGTCGTTCGACAGCGCCTTCAGGGGCGAGACGTAGACCACCGCCGTCTCGTCCGGCAGCTTCCCCGTGCCGTCGAGCAACGCCCGGCGGACCAGGTCGTCGATCGCCGCCAAGAACGCGGCGAGGGTCTTTCCCGAGCCCGTGGGAGCGGCGATCAGGGTGTGGCGGCCGGCCTGGATCTCCGGCCAGGCGCGCGCCTGCGGCTCGGTCGGCGAGCCGAAGCGGTTCTCGAACCAGGAGGCGACGGCGTGGTGGAAATCGGCGAGTGGCATGGTGCGGTCCTTGGCGAAAGACGGGCGGAAGATCCCGCTAGAATAACAGGAAAAGGGTGGGGGGAGATTCCCCCGCCCAGGCATCAATGCCCGGGCTACGTTTCAAAAGAAAAGCCGGCTGAAGCTGGCTCTTTCTCTCCTGAAGAGCCCCCTTCAGGGGGCTTTTCGTTTTCGGCGTAGCCCGGGGATTCATCCCGGGCGGGGTGGCGTCGGCTCAGACTCCACTCCTTGACATTATGCCCCGCAGCATTATGCTGAGCCGCATAATGAAATTCATCGACCGCCAGAACGAGCTCGCCCGGCTTCGCCGCGTTGCGGAGTCGGGGGAGAGCGGACTGGTCGCCGTCTACGGCAGAAGGCGGGTCGGCAAGACGCGCCTCCTGCTCGAATGGGTGAAGAGGCACGGTGGCCTCTACACGGTGGCAGACCAGTCCACGGCCGAGCTCCAGCGGCGGTACTTCGCCGAGGCTCTGAGCGAGCGCCTGCCCGGTTTCGCCGAGGTCGAATACCGCGATTGGCGGTCGCTCTTGTCACGGTTGGCTCGTGAGGCACAGCTCGCCGGATGGCGAGGCCCGTTGATCTTCGACGAGCTCCCCTATCTCGTGCTGGCCTCGCCGGAGCTGCCGAGCGTGCTCCAGCGCTGGATCGACCACGAGGCTCGCGAGGCCAGGCTCAAGGTGGCGGTCGCAGGCTCCAGCCAGCGCATGATGCAGAGCCTCGTCCTTTCCGGGAATGCCCCGCTCTTTGGCCGCGCCAGGGAGATCCTCGAGCTCCAGCCCCTGCCGCCGGCCTGTCTCTACGAGGTTTTCGACGTGCCGGACGGCATTCGCTGGGGCGAGCTTTATACCGCCTGGGGCGGCATCCCCCGCTACTGGGAGCTGGCCCAGGAGGACGGCGGCGACGTGGTGAGCCAGGTGGACCGCCTCGTGTTGGATCCTCTGGGGCCCCTCCATCGCGAGCCCGACCGCCTGCTTCTGGAGGAGATCCCGTCCGCGCTCGAAACGCGGCCGGTGCTCGATGCGATCGGCTCCGGCGCACACCGGGTGTCGGAGATCGCGGGACGCCTGGGCCGCCCGGCCACTTCGATGGCGAGGCCGCTGGATCGCCTGATCGGCCTCGGGCTGGTTCGCCGTGAGTTGCCGTTCGGCGAGGATGAGAAGGGGAGTCGACGCGGTCTCTACAAGATCGCCGACCCCTTCACCCGCCTATGGTTCCGAGTGGTGGCCCCCTACCGGGCGCAGCTCGCGAGCGGCACGTCCGCCGCGCGCCGGCAGATCCTGGCCCGCTTCTGGGACAGCCTGTGCGCGCAGAGCTGGGAAGAGCTCTGCCGTCACCAAGTGGCCCGGCTGCCGGCGGAAAAGTCTCTGGGACAGCTCGGCCCCTGGGGTCCGGCCTCGCGGTGGTGGCATGGGGCGGAACCGGAATGGGACCTTGTCAGCGAGTCTCTCGACGGCCGGCGACTCTTGCTGGGCGAGGTCAAGTGGAGCGCTCGCCCATTCAGCCATGGGACCCTGGAAAAGGAGCTCCGTGCGCTGAACGCCAAACCCGCTCCCCCCTTGCCCTCCCGGCTGT
>DASWQX010000436.1:0-2498 GCA_036403495.1 Thermoanaerobaculia bacterium | reverse complement strand
CATCCGCGAGGAGGACCCGGCGGCGCTGAAGGACTTCGAGCCCAACTTCACGGTGATCAACGTCGCCAACTTCCCGGCCGACCCGGAGCGCGACGGCACCCGCACCTCGACCTTCATCCTGCTCGATCTGGCGAAGCGGATCGCGCTGATCGGCGGCACCCGCTATGCGGGCGAGATCAAGAAGAGCATCTTCAGCGTCATGAACTACTACTTGCCGAAGCAGAACGTGCTGTCCATGCACTGCAGCGCGAACTACGGCGCCACCAAGGACGACGTGGCGCTCTTCTTCGGCCTCTCGGGCACCGGCAAGACGACGCTGTCGGCCGACTCCACCCGGACGCTGATCGGCGACGACGAGCACGGCTGGAGCGACAACGGCGTATTCAACGTCGAGGGCGGTTGCTACGCCAAGGTGATCCGCCTCAGTCCGGAAGGGGAGCCGGAGATCTACGCCACCACCCGCGCCTTCGGCACGGTGCTGGAGAACGTGGTCTGCGATCCGGACACCCGCCGGCTCGACCTCGACAGCGACAAGCTGACCGAGAACACGCGGTCGAGCTACCCGCTGACCCAGCTCCACAACGTCGATCTGGGAGGCCAGGCCGGGCATCCGCGCAACGTCGTCTTCCTGACCTGCGACGCCTTCGGGGTGCTGCCGCCGATCAGCCGGCTGACTCCGGAGCAGGCGATGTACCACTTCCTCTCCGGCTACACGGCGAAGGTGGCGGGCACCGAGCGCGGGGTGACCGAGCCGAAGGTGACCTTCAGCACCTGTTTCGGCTCGCCTTTCCTGCCGCTCCACCCGGGCATCTACGCCAAGATGCTGGGCGAGAAGCTGGCGGGGCACAACGTGCGGGTCTGGCTGCTCAACACCGGCTGGACGGGGGGACCGTACGGCGTGGGCCAGCGGATCAAGCTCGGCTTCACCCGCCGGATGGTGACCGCGGCGCTGGCCGGCGAGCTCGACGGCGTCGGCACCTGGACCGATCCGATCTTCGGCCTCGCCGTGCCGACGCACATTGAAGGGGTACCGGACAAGCTCCTCCACCCGCGCGAGACCTGGCAGAGCGCCGCCGACTACGACGCCCGGGCGACCAAACTGGCCGACATGTTCGCCGACAACTTCAAGAAGTACGAGAGCGAGGTCGACGAGGCGGTGAAGGCGGCAGGTCCGGGGCGGGTGCGGGTGTAGGGGGAAGGAAAAGAGGAGAGGATTCGAGGGATTTCCTTGGCTGGGGCGGTGCCCTCATCACCCCGGCCCTCTTCTCCCAGCCCTCCGCCCCCCTCACGGGGAGAAGAGGGAGTGGTTAGTCTAAGTTAGTAAAAAAAAGCAGCGGAAATTTGTTTTTTCCGGCTCCCTCTCTCCCCATTGGGTGGGTGGAGGGCTGGGAGAGAGGGTTGGGGAGTGAGGGGCCCGCCCCGAAGGGGCTCTTCTCTTCTCCTCTCCCTACACGATCTCGTGCACCAGCGGCTGCGGCCTGCACAGCCAGTAGCCCTGCGCGTAGTCGACCCCCATCTCCTTAAGCGCTTCCAGGGTCTGGCGGTTCTCCACCCATTCGGCGATCGTCTGCAGGCCCATGACGTGGCCGATCTGGTGGATCGAGCCGACCATGGCGCGCTTGACGCGGTCCTCCATCATGTTCTGCACGAACTCGCCGTCGATCTTCAGGAAGTCCACCTGGAGGTCGCGCAGGTAGGCGAAGGAGGAGAGGCCGCTGCCGAAGTCGTCGAGGATGAAGCGGCACCCCTTGGCCTTGAGGGCCGTGATGAAGCGGATGGCGCTGTCGAGCTTGCTGATGGCGGCGGTCTCGGTGATCTCGAAGCAGATGCGGCTGGAGTCGACGCCGCTCTTGTCGAGCTCCTCGGCGACGAAGGCGAGGAAGCTCTCCTCGCCGATCGACTGGCCGGAGAGGTTGATGGCGAAGAGCACCGGCCGCGACCATTCGCGCTGCTGCGCCGCGGCCAGCGCGGCGAAGGCGGTCTTTACCACCCAGCGGTCGATCGAGCCGATCAGGTGGTAACGCTCGGCGGCGGCGATGAAAGCGGAGGGCTCGATCACCTTGCCGCTCTCGTCGATCATCCGGATGAAGACCTCGCAGAGGAGGTCGCGCGGGCTCCCGTCGCCGCCCAGGGGCTGGATGAGCTGGTAGAAGAGGCGGAAGCGCTTGTCCTCGAACGAGCGGTGGATGCGGTGGATCCACTGCATCTCGCCGTAGCGTTCGGCGACCAGGGTGTCGTCGAGCTCGTATTCGTGGACGCGGTTGCGGCCGCTGCCCTTGGCCACGGAGCAGGCGGCGTCGGCGGCGGAGAGGACGTGGGCGAGGTCGCCGCTGTCCGGATCGATCGGCACTAGGCCGATCGAGACGCCGACCTCGAAGATCTGGTCGCGCCAGCAGAAGTGGAACTCGTGGACCGTGCGCCGCATCTCCTCGGCGATGTCGTGCGTTTGGTCGAGCGGGCAATCTTTTAGGAGGACGTCGAACTCGTCGCCACCAAGG
>DASWQX010000435.1:0-1822 GCA_036403495.1 Thermoanaerobaculia bacterium | reverse complement strand
AGCGCTGCCGGATGCCATCAGGGTCGATCATTCCGGCAGGCTACACCCACTCCGTTGCGCACCAAAGCAGGCCCACGCCACCCGAGAGTCGATTCACTTGCTCCCGGACAGGCCCTTAGTCTTACTGAGTCAGAAGGCCGCGTCGCGCGGGCGCGAGAGCGAGGCATAGGCTCCGAGGGCTGATTTGATTCGGAGTAGGTGATGGAGGGCGACGGCGCGGACCGTTTCGAGGCTTTCGTGGACGCTTTGGCCGAGGTTGTTGGCCACGCGGATCGGGTCAGGCCGCTGAGGGATTACTGCATGGGGCTCCTCACCCCGGCGGAGCGCAAGAGCGTCGAGCCGCTCGCGGCGGTGACCGCTCCCTCGCGGGTCTCGGCGCAACACCAGGCGCTGCTGCATTTCGTGGCTCAGTCGCCCTGGTCCGACGCGAGGGTCCTCGCGAAGGTTCTGGAGCTGACGCTTCCCTCGATTACCGCCAGGGAGCCGATCGAGGCCTGGATCATCGACGACACGAGCTTTCCAAAGAAGGGCAAGCACTCGGTGGGCGTCACTCGGCAGTACTCGGGGCAGCTCGGCAAGCAGGACAACTGCCAAGTCGCAGTGTCCCTGTCCCTCGCGAACGCCGGCGCGAGCTTCCCGATCGCCTATAGGCTCTACCTGCCGAAGGACTGGGCCGCTGATCCGGCTCGCCGGAAGAAGGCGGGCGTGCCGGAGGAGGTGACGTTCAGGACGAAGCCCGAGATCGCACTCGACCAGATCCGGGCTGCGCTCGAGGCCGGCGCCCCGCCCGGCGTGGTCCTGATGGACGCCGGCTACGGCGCCGACACCAGCCTGCGTTCGGCGCTCGCGGGGCTCGGTCTTGCTTACGTCGCCGGCGTCCAGCCGCACACCTCCGTGTGGACGCGCGCCAACCCGTCCCCGGCGGTCAGGCCCTGGTCCGGGCGTGGGCGCCCGACGAGCCGCATGGTCCGCGACCCCGACCACCAGCCCCAGTCCGTCGAGGGTCTCGCGCTTTCGCTTCCGGCCGAGGCCTGGGAGATGATCTCCTGGCGCGAGGGAAGTGCCGACGTCCTGATCTCTCGCTTCGCGCGTGTCCGTGTTCGCGCCGCGCACCGGGACTTCGATCGAAGCGTTCCCCGGGATGAGGAATGGCTCCTGGTCGAATGGCCAACTGAGGAGGAGAAACCCACGAAGTTCTGGCTTGCGACCGTTCCTGAAAACGTCGCCTTCGACCGCCTCGTCGCGCTCGCGAAGCTGCGCTGGCGCATCGAGCGGGACTATCAGGAACTCAAGCAGGAGCTCGGGCTCGGGCACTTCGAGGGACGAGGTTGGCGAGGCTTTCATCACCATGCCACACTCTGCATCGCCGCCTACGCCTTCCTGGTCGCCGAACGGGCGAGGATTCCCCCCTCAGAACCGACGCGTCTCCTCGCGGCGCCTTCAGTTCCCGCCGGTTCGACCCGGAGACCGCCCGCCGATCCGACCGGAGCGTCACGTCGCGAACTCAATCTCCACCATGCGCCGAACCCTGATCGTGGACCTTGTCCGAAAGCTCGAGCGATGTCCGTGCTGCGCGGCCGTAACACGCATACCGCTCACGTTGTGACGCAGTAAGACTAGCAGGTTTTTGGAAAAAGACTTTGAAGGGTGCCGATGAGTAACATCGATTCGGCGATCGCCGTCGACGCGCACGAGCTCAGCGGTCTCTTTGCTGATTCGTTTGTTGCTCTCCAGCGCGACAAGTCCAACTTTTTCAATAGCCTGCCAGCTTACTGCGTCACAACATGGGCGGTATGCGTGTTGCGGCCGCGCAGCACGGATG
>DASWQX010000434.1:0-8988 GCA_036403495.1 Thermoanaerobaculia bacterium | reverse complement strand
GCGCTGATCCCTGACGCGACAGGCCGGACGGCGCCGACCGTCCGGCCGCTCACCGCTCAGACTCCGCAGCCATGGCCGCAGCCACGCTGGCACGTCTGGAACCGGCTGACGCAGCCGGCATCGCACGTGGTGTTGCCATGGCAGTTGGTCTCGCAGGCATCCAGCGTGCTCGTACAGCCGGCGCAGCAGGTCAACGCCTGGCCGCTCCGCGGCACGAACGTCGTAGCGACCAGAAGGATCGCGGCCAGGAACAGCTTGGCGGTGGTTCGACTCATGGCGTCCTCTCCTTGTTGAGTTGGTCCCCGGCAGCCTCCGTCCGAAGAGGCATCCAAGATCTCTGGTGCGCACACGCTTAAAAGGCGCTCCCGCCGCGCGGTGGGATACTACGGGAGAGGATGGGTCCAGCGAAGGCCGGGGCAGCCGTTTCACCCGCACGATGCACAAAGACTTGGGCGGACGAGGCCTCCGGAAGAAAGCTGCGCTCTCCGGAAGCCGGACGGCGGCTCCGAAGGAATCCCGGCGGTCTCGGGCGCCAAGAAAGCGGCCCGGGAAGAAAGATGACGCTTCAGAAGCCAGGACGCCCGTCCCGGAAGAAAGACGAGGGCTCGGGACACCAAAAAACCGGCTGGCGAAGAAAATCGGGCGCTCGGGAAGCTCAAAAAGCGCCGGGGAAGCAAAGTGGCCGTCCGGACGCCGAAAAAACGGTCCGGACGAGAAAAAAGCCGCGGGGAACGGGCGGAACCGGTTTTCAAGCTTCAGCAGGCTCCGGGACGGTTCGACAGAGGCCGTCTCGGCTCGAAGAGCCAGCTATCTTCAGACGCAGTTGCCGCCGCAGACGTTCGAGCAGTGGTCGAGCTGGGCACTGCAGGTCGCGAGGCAGGTGTTGCTCCCGTTACATCTGGTCTCGCAGGTCTGGAAATTCTTGTTGCAGGTGTAGCAGCAGCTCACCACCTGGGCGGTGCCCGGCAGGGCGGACATGGACCCGGCACCCAGCAGCAGGGCCAGGGCGAGAAACAGCTTGGCGACGGTTCGGCTCATTCGTTCTCCTTTCACCTCCTGGGTGCGCAAGGTCCCCTGAGATGCGCCGCCCTGCCCTCCTCGCCCCGAATCCGGTACGATCCCCTCCGACCTCATCGACCTGATCCCGAGGAGACCCCGTCATGCCCGATTCCACCGTCCACTTTTCCGTCGTCGAGCGCTTCCTGCGCTACGTGAAGTTCGATACCCAGTCGAGCGAGACCTCGCAGACCTACCCCAGCACCGCCAAGCAGCTCGACCTGCTGAACCACCTCGTCGAAGAGCTCAAGGTCATCGGCCTCGCCGACGCCACCATCGACGAGCACGGCTACGTGATGGCCACCATCCCGGCCACCACGAAGAAGGCAGACGTGCCGGTGATCGGCTTCATCGCCCACGTCGACACCTCGCCCGAGATGAGCGGCGAGGGGGTCAAGCCGATCGTGCACCCGAAGTACCAGGGGCAGGACCTCGTGCTGCCGGACGATCCGACCGCCGTCATCCGCGCCGCCGACGTCCCCTACCTGCGCGAGCGGATCGGCGACGACATCATCACCTCCTCCGGCACCACCCTGCTCGGCGCCGACAACAAGTCGGGCGTCGCCGAGATCATGACCGCCGCCGAATACCTGATGACCCATCCCGAGATCTCCCACGGGGCGATCCGCGTCGGCTTCACCCCCGACGAGGAGGTCGGCGCCGGCACCAAGTACTTCGACGTCGCGAAGTTCGGCGCCCGCTGCGCCTACACCATGGACGGCGGCGCCCGCGGCGAGATCGAGATGGAAACCTTTTCGGCCGACGCCATGACGATCACCTTCGTCGGCTTCAACACCCATCCCGGCTTCGCCAAGGGGAAGATGGTCAATTCGATCAAGATCGCCGCCGACTTCATCTCCCGCCTCCCTAAGGATGGCCTGTCGCCGGAGACCACGGAAGGTTACGAGGGGTTCGTCCACCCCTACGTGGTCAACGCCAGCGTCGACCGCACCTCGGTCAAGCTGCTGATCCGCGACTTCACGCGGCCGGGCCTCCAGGAGAAGGAGGACTTCCTGGACAAGCTCGCCCGCGAGACCGTCGCCGGCTGGCCGGGCGCGACGCTGGAGATCAAGGTCGAGGAGAGCTACCGCAACATGCGCGAGGTGCTCGATCATCACCCCGACGTGGTGGAGAACGCCCGCGAGGCCATCCGCCGCGCCGGCATCGAGACGCTGGAGCGCCCCATCCGCGGCGGCACCGACGGCTCCCGCCTCAGCTTCATGGGGCTGCCGACCCCCAACATCTTCGCCGGCGAGCAGAACTTCCACTCCCGCCTCGAATGGGTCTCCGCGCAGGACATGGAGAAGGCCGTCGAGGTCATCGTCCACCTCGCCCGGATCTGGGAGGAGAAAGCTCCGTAGGAGGAATCCCACATGCCCTCGACTCCGCATCCGGCGCGTCATGCGTCTCTCTACATCCTGCTCGGCCTCCTGCTGCTGAGCGCGATCCTCGTCCCCGTGATCGCGTTCAGGTATGCCTACGACATGTCCTCCTGGATCGCCGGCGGTGGCGGCTTCGCGCTCCTGCTCGCGGCTTTTGGAGGCACCTGGCTCATCACTCGAACTGCGCGCCGGGACGCGGCTCCGGCGGCCCTCGACAGGATTACGCTCTCCGGCCTCGTCCTCGGGCTTCTCTGGACGATCGAGATCGGCATCAACAACTTCGTCGCTCCACCCCTGCCCGGACGCGACACCGCCGACGATTCCTTCTGGGCGCTCATTGCCCTCGGAATCCTGATCGCGTCGGTCGTCGCGGCGTATTCATTGGGACGGTTTAAAGCCGGCCTCGCCGTGGGCACCTGGAGCGGGCTTGCCAGCGGCGCGGTCGCTTGCGTCACCGCTTTGGCCCTCATCATCTTCGGCATGCCCCTGCTGCTGAGCGATCCGGTGAACCTGACGGAATGGGCGAACCGGGCGAAAGACTCGACCGCTCCGACGATGGCCTCCTATTTCGCGTTCGAAACCATGGCGGGTGCGTTCCTGCACCTCGTGGCTCTGGGGGTGGGGATGGGATTCGTGCTCGGAGCGGTCGGCGGAGCGCTCGGCACGGCGGCGAAGCTTGGGCCGAGTAGACTCCGCCACCGTCCTTCAGGCCTCCAGAAAGGCTGAACCATGGAAATTCATCAGATCGAGCCCTTCCTTCAATATTTCGAGCGCGTCCACGAGCGGACGCGCCGCGTCATCCTCTGCATCCCGCCCGAACACCTGGAATGGACCTACAAGCCGGGAGCCTTCACCCTCGGCGACCTCGTCCGGCACCTGGGAGCGATCGAGCGCTGGATGTTCGCGGAGAACGCACAGTGCCGCCCCAGCCGCTACCCGGGCCACGGCACCGAGCTCGCCGAAGGCTACGAGGCGACGCTGGCCTTCTACGACCGCATGCACGAAGAGTCGCTGGAGATCTTCCGCGCCCTCACCCCGGAAGACCTCAACCGCCGCTGCGAGACCCCTGGCGGCGCCCCGCTCCCGGTCTGGAAATGGCTCCGCTCGATGCTCGAGCACGAGATCCACCACCGCGGGCAGATCTACCTGATGCTCGGGATGCTGGGAGTGCCGACGCCGCCGCTGTATGGGCTGACGTCGGAGGAGGTGCGGGAACGGTCGTCGGTCTAACCGTCAGCCGCAAAACCTCCTGTCATCGTCGCGCAAAAGCCGCGGCCGGGGCGATGAAGGCCTACCGCACCCGCAGTGTCCCCAACTCGTCCTGAACGCTGGCGAAGGGGCTGTAGGCGAAGACGATCTGGCCGTTGCTGGTGCCGCCGCCCCAGAGGATGCCGAGCAGGGTGACGCTGTTCCCCTTGGTCCAGGCGAAGACCGGCGAGCCGCTGTCGCCGTGGTCGGCGCCGGCCGTGACGATGTTCTGGCAGAGCAGGGTGTAGGTGGTGCCGGTGATGTTGACGTCGGCGCAGGTGGCGACCACCTGGCCGTAGGTCCAGCCGGTGGTGACGCCGATCTTGTTGACGATCTGCCCCTGCGCCGCCGTGCCGGTGCCGGCGATGGTGAACCGGGAGCCCGCGGGCCGGAGGGTGATCGAGCCTTCGAACGGTCCGCGCGCCGAGGGGTGGGCCAGGAAGCGGAAGCCGCCGAGCTTGGTGGAGTTGCCGTTGTACTGGGCGAACGAGCTGTCGCTGTAGCGGCACTTGTTCCCCGCCGGGCAGGGAGTTCCGGTGAAGTAGGCGGGATCGGCGATCTCGGTGGCGACGACGGCGCCGAAAGGATCGCTCCCCTGCGTGTACTGCGTGCCGTCGACCTGGCCGCGGTTGTCGGTACAGTGCGAGTTGGTGACGAAACCGTAGGCGCCGCCCAGGTAGGCGTTGAAGCTGCTGGTGCAGAAGAAGGCGTAGGGGAGCTGGAGGAAGATCATCTGCACGCCCCCCGGCGCCGGCCGGATGGCGCTCTGGATCGTCACCGTGGGCGCCCCCCGCTTCTCGCCTGTCTGCACGCCGGCCAGGTCGTGGAACGCCGGCGCGTCGCGGTAGACCACCGCCGCGGCCGGCACCCCCTGGGCCGCCAGCGCCTTGTCGAGGCCGTCCGTGACGAGGCTCTTGGCGCGGGCGGTATCGGAGGCATCGAGCCCGACGACGATGCGGTTGCTCGCCTCGTCGGCGTCGAGGAAGACGACGCCGGGCTGGCCGAGCAGGGCCGGGCGGAGCGCCCGCTTCCATTCGACGAGCTGGGCGAAATCGTAGTCTCCTTGCCGGACCCGCACCTCGCTCCCCAGGCTCTTCAGGGTGGAGAGGGCGGCCGGCGCGGCGGGATCGCGGAGGTAGACGTTGGGGTACCCCTCGGCGTCGTAGAACAGGCCGCCGAAGCCGGGGAGGGCCCGCGCCATCTGGAGCATCTCGTCGTCGCCGGGATTGGGGGGCTCCGGCCGGACGGCGGCAAGGGCGAGTCCGGGGAGAGCCAGGGTCAGGATCGCGATCGACAGGGAGCGACGGATCACGGTGCACCTCCACGAGAGAGGTCGCTGGGGATTCAGCGAGGAATGCTGGTATTTTAGCACGCCGCCGCAGGCGCCCCCGGCCGCTGGCACGCCTCCTGCTAGAATTCCAACGCCCATGGCCATGACCAGCTCCTTCGCCCGCCGGTTCCGGCTGCTGACCCTGCTGCGCGGCAGCCTGGTGGCGGGCGCGGTCTACGACCTTGGCTTCGCCATACTGATGGTGGCGGCGCCGCAGATGCCGGCGCGGATCTTCAACCTGCCGCTGCCGCCGCTCCCCCGCGGCGCCTTTTACCTCTGGATCCTGGCCACCCTGCTCGCCATGCTGGCGCTCCTCTACCTGGCCGCCGCCCACGATCCGCGGCGCTACAGCGCCATCATCGCGGTGGCGATCGGCGGCCGGGTGGTCGGCGCCCTGGCGTTCACGATCGCCGCGCTGCTCGGGTCCGACCTGCACGGCCTCTATCCGCTGGCGGCTGCCGACTTCGCGTTCGGCGCCGTCCACGCCGCCGCCTGGCTGCCCATCCGTTCATGAAAGACGGCCGCTCATGAAGGCCCGGGAGATCGCCGCGCAGACCGGCGGCCTCGGGGTGCTGACCGGCCGGGCGTTCCTCGCCATGATCTCGCCCCCCTACGAGATCGGCCTCTGGGTGAGCCAGATGGAGCAGATCGGCGTCCGCTCCCTGGGGGTGGCGGGGATCACCACCATCTTCACCGGCATGGTGCTGGCGCTGCAGACCGCGCTGTCGCTCCCCTCGCTGGGGGTCAAGTACTACATCGGCTCGGTGGTGGCGAAGTCGCTGGTGCGCGAGCTCGGGCCGGTGCTGACGGCGCTGATCGTGGGCGGCCGGATCGGCTCGGGGATGACCGCCGAGATCGGCACCATGAAGGTGACCGAGCAGATCGACGCCCTGCGCTCGATGGCCGCCGATCCGGTGAAGAAGCTGGTCGTCCCCAAGCTTGTGGCCACTCTGGTGATGCTGCCGGCGCTGACGGTGATCGGCGACGCCCTGGGCATCCTCGGCGGCCTGATCGTCGCCGTCGCCACGCTCAACCTCACCAGCGGCCTCTATCTCAACGACGTCATCGCCAAGCTCACCCTGAACGACGTCTTCAGCGGCGTCGGCAAGTCCTTCTTCTTCGCCTACTTCATCGCCATCATCGGCTGCTACAACGGGCTCAACACCACCGGCGGCGCCGACGGCGTGGGGCGGGCGACGACCAACACCGTGGTGCTCGCCGCCATCCTCGTGCTGGTCTCCGATTTCTTCCTCACCAAGCTCTTCTACCTGCTGGTGTCCGGATGAGCGATCCGCAGCCAGGCGCGCGGGACGAGGGGGGGCCGCTCTACGAGGTGCGCGGCCTGACCAAGCGCTACGGCGACCGGGTGATCCTCGACGACCTCGACTTCGACATCCGGCGCGGCGAGTGCCTGGTGATCCTCGGCCGCTCGGGGACCGGCAAGAGCGTCACCCTGCGGCAGCTCAACGGCCTCGAGAAGCCGGAGGGGGGCACGGTGACCTTCGACGGCACCGACCTGACGCAACTGGAGGAGCGCGAGCTCTACCCCTTCCGCCGGCGGATCGCCATGCTGTTCCAGAGCGGCGCGCTGTTCGACTCGATGAACGTGTTCGACAACGTCGCCTTCCCGCTGCGCGAGCACTCGGAGATGTCCGAGGCGGAGATCGCCGACACCGTGCGCCACAAGCTCGGCCAGGTCGGCCTCAAGGACATCGAGGGGAAGATGCCCTCCGACCTTTCCGGGGGGATGAAGAAGCGCGTCGCCCTCGCCCGTTCCCTCGCCCTGGAGCCCGAGGTGATGCTGTTCGACGAGCCGACCACCGGCCTCGATCCGATCACCTCGGCGACCATCGGCAAGCTGATCAACTCGATTCAGAAGCAGATCGGCGTCACCGCCGTCGTCGTCACCCACGACATCCCCCTGGCCCGGCGGGTGGGCGACCGCATCGCCCTGCTGGTCGACGGGAAGCTCGCCTTCCTCGGCGACTGGCAGGAGGCCGAGAGCAGCACAGACCCGCGGCTGGCGGATTTCCTCGCCGGCCGTGAGGAGGAGGTGGAGAATGTCGAGTAAGGGGAGGGAGGTCCGCGTCGGCCTGGTGATCCTCGCCGCGATGGTGGTGCTGGCGGTGGGGATCTTCGTGCTCGGCTCGAAGAACAACCTGTTCAAGCACAAGACCCACTACTACACCGAGCTCGGCTCGGTGTCGGGCCTGAAGCGCAACAGCCCCGTCCAGCTCGACGGCGTGGACGTAGGGACGATCGAGAGGATCATTCTTTCCGAGGACCCCAGGAAGACGCAGATCCGGGTCTGGATCCGTTTCGACGAGGAGTACGAGGGGCGCATCCGCGGACCGCTCAACGCCGCCGGCGTGCGCAAGGAGCTGATCCCCTCGCGCGTCCGCATCAAGACCATCGGCCTGCTGGGGGACAAGTACATCGACATCAACTCCGGCTCCGCGGCCTACCCGCCGATCCCCGAGGACGGCAAGATCCCCGCCGCGCCGCCGACCAACGTCGACGCCCTGTTCGCCTCGGGCGAGGACGTGATGGACAACGTGGTCGAGATCACCCACTCGCTCAACTCCATCCTCGGCCGCATGGAGAAGGGCCAGGGGCTCCTGGGGCAGCTCACCAGCGACAGCCCCGAGGGGCGGCGGCTGCTGGACTCGCTCACCGGCGCCGCGGACAGCCTCAACCGGATCACCAACCAGGTGGAGAACGGCAGGGGACTGATCCCCCGGCTGCTCAACGACCGCGCCATGGGCGACCAGCTCGCGGTGTCGCTCGACCGCTTCCAGGGGCTGCTCGACCAGGCGCAGCACGGCCCCGGGCTCCTCCCCGGCCTGCTCAACGACCCCGCCGGCCGGGCCCAGTTCAACGAGACCCTCGCCTCCCTCCACAAGGTGGCGGCCGACCTCCAGGGGTTCACCGCCGGCCTCGACAACAACGACGCTCTGCTCCCCAAGCTGGTCAAAGACAAGGAGTACGGCCGCGAGATCAGCGGGCAGATCCGCGAGCTGGTGCGCAGCTTGAACGAGGTGGCGGCGAAGATCGACCGCGGCAACGGCTCGGCGGCGAAGCTGATCAACGACCCCAAGATCTACGAAGCCGTCAACGACATCGTGGTCGGGGTCAACCAGTCCAAGGTGCTGCGCTGGCTGATCCGCAACCGGCAGAAGAAGGGGATCGACAAGCGCTACGACGATACGAAGAAGGCCATCGAGTCGTCGGGGGGCACGCCGGAGCCGCTGGACAACCGGCCGGACACGGACAAGCCGGGCGAGGCGCCTCCCCCGCCGCCGCTGCTGACGCCGCCGCCGGCGGACCCGGGCTCGCCGCCGCCGCCCGTTGAGCGTTAGGATTCGCTCATGCCATTCCACATCCTGGTGACCGGAGGGGCCGGTTTCATCGGCTCGCACCTGACGCGGCGCCTGCTCGCCCGCGGCGACCGGGTGACGGTGCTCGACGACTTCAACGACTACTACGATCCCGCCCGCAAGCGGGAGAACGTGGCCTCGTTCTCCGGCCACGGCTTCCAGCAGCGGTTCACCCTCGTCGAGGGAGACATCCGCGACGAGGCGCTGGTCGACCGCCTGTTCGCCGGCGCGGGCTTTTCAGGCGGTAAATTCGACGCCGTGATCCACCTGGCGGCGCGAGCCGGGGTGCGGCCGAGCCTGGCGGAGCCGATCCTCTACGAGGACGTCAACTGCATCGGCACCCTGCGCCTGCTGGAGGCGGCCCGCCGGCACGGCCCCGACCTCTTCCTCTTCGGCTCCTCCTCCTCGGTCTACGGGATCAACGAGAAGGTCCCTTTCGCCGAGGCCGACGAGGTCAACCAGCCGATCAGCCCCTACGCCACCAC
This sequence comes from Thermoanaerobaculia bacterium, assembly GCA_036403495.1. Taxonomy (GTDB): domain Bacteria; phylum Acidobacteriota; class Thermoanaerobaculia; order Multivoradales; family UBA5704; genus DATARR01. The sequence continues at coordinate 110 of DASWQX010000434.1, read as the reverse complement.
CAAGCGGGCCGGCGAGCTGCTCTGCTACAACTACCACCACCTCTACGGCTTCCGCACCGCCTGCCTTCGCTTCTTCACCGTCTACGGCCCGCGGCAGCGGCCGGAGATGG
>DASWQX010000433.1:0-5974 GCA_036403495.1 Thermoanaerobaculia bacterium | reverse complement strand
CACCATCCTGGCCAAGCTCAACCCGCGGCAGGTGCTGTTCGCCATGGGCCACGAGATGGGCCATTACGTGCTCGGCCACGTCTGGCAGCTCATCCTGCTCGGGTCCGCGATCGCGCTGTTCGGCGCCTGGGTGATCTATCTCACGGCCGGCGAGCTGATCGCGCGCTACCGCGCCCGTTTCGGTTTCGACGACTTGGCGGACGTGGCATCGCTGCCGCTCATGGCCCTTCTCTTCTCGCTCGTCTCCCTGGTGCTGACGCCGGCCATCCTCTCCTTCGGCCGCCACGTCGAGCACGAGGCGGACCGCTTCGGCCTCGAGATCACGCGGGACAATTACGACTGCGCCACCGCCTTCGTCAAGCTGCAACAGGAGAACCTGAGCATGCCGCGCCCGAGCCTGTTCATCAAGCTCTGGCGCTACGATCACCCGCCGCTCGGCGAGCGCATCGACTTCTGCAACGCGTACCGCCCCTGGGAGAAGGGGGAGCCGCTGAGGTACGGCGACAAGATCCGCGGGCCGCGGTCGTAGGGCGGCCCTATCCGATGCCGCTCAGCACCAGCTTGCCGATCATCCGCCCGGATTCCAGCATGGCGCTTTTCTACGGAAAGATCTGCGCCGGATCGACCAACCGGAGGTTGGGCGACTCGGCGATGATTCCCTCCGAACGCCCTTACGGGGTGAGGAGGGCGAGAGTTTCGCCCCGCGCGATCATCCTATCGACCCTATCGACCGAGCCTCCCGCGCGCTTGCAAGGAGATCAGCTCCTCCGGCGACAGATGCCCCTGGCTCCCGGCCTTGCGCAGGGATTCGGCGTCGAGGCCGTGCGCATGCATCGAGATGAGCTCGTCCGGGGTGGCGTTCTTGTACCCCGCCTCGACCACGCCGCGGAGCCACTCGGGGGTGATGCCGTGGTCGTGAAACTCGACGACGCGGAAGGGAAAGCGGAGCGCGTAGCCCGTGGCGCTCAGCCCCTGCACATAGGCGGGGTCGATGCCATGGTCGCGCAGCGTCATCAAGTCCGAGGAGGAGACGTCGCGGAAGCCGCTCCCCTGGATGGCGCGGGCGAATTCGGGGGTGACGCCACGGGTGTGGAGCTCCTCTAGCTGCTGGACCGAAGAGCTGCGCTCGAGAGTCCCCGCGAGCGCCTGGAAGTGCCATCGCACATAGTCTTTGAGGCTCGACGGACCGTGACTCGGCGAGGGGCGGCCGTATCCCAGCTCCCTCATCTCGTGGACATAGGAGGCCGGAACGTCGTAGACCGCCAGCTCCAGGAGGCGAAGATCGGACGGCGAGGCCCCGATCTCCTCCGCCAGGGCCGGATCGGCGGCGAAGGTGAACGTACCCTCGCCGCGCCGGCCGTCGTACTTGCCCTGGAGACGGATCGTCCCGGCGCTCCGCCGCAGCTCGAAGCGGACGTCCGTCCCGCGTGTCAGGCCCGAGAGCTGGCTCAACGGGTAGTCGTCCACGGAGGCCCATCGCCGCCAGAAGCTGGTCCGCGAGTCGAGGGTCAACCGGAGGCGATCGCCCTGGCGCTCCGCCGTCCAGGTCCGCACCGGTTGGAATGCCGCCCCAGGGTGGCTCTGCCGCGCCGTGGCGCCGGAACAGGCGACCTGGACCGCCGCGCCGGCCGGCAGGAGCGCCAGGGCGAGGAGGCCGGCCGCCCAGGGACGGCGCGAGGAGCGCTCCGGAGCGGCCACCAGGCGCCGGACGCGGCCGGCGAGGGAGCCGCCGGAAGCCGCCATCGCGAGCCTGGGCGCAGCGCAGCGCAGCCCTTCGAGCTCCACCAGGGCTCGGGCGTAGCCGAGCCGGTCGCCGCAGACGGCCACCGCCAGATCGTCGCAGCAGAGCTCCCGCTCGTGGCGCATGCGGGCCGACACCCACCAGACGGCCGGATGGTAGAAGAGCAGGGTCTCCACCACCGCTTGGACGAGGTTGACGAGGTAGTCGTGCCGCCGCACGTGGGCGAGCTCGTGGGCGAGGATCGCCTCGAGCTGCCGCGGCGCGAGACCCACCAGGGTGCTCGCCGGTACCAGCACCACGGGGCGCAGCCAACCGACAACCGCCGGCACGGCGACCGCCGCGGATTCGAGGAAGGTGACGGCGCGGTCAATCCCCAGTCGCCGGCCCAGCTCGCGCGCCAGCGCCTGCGTCTCCTCCCCCGCCGGACGGCCCTGGCGGGAGAGCCGCCGCACCCGGCCCAGGCCTCCCAACTGGACGAGGGAGAGCGCCGCGACCCCGGCGAGCCATAGGTTGAAGATCCACGGTAGCAACGAGGCGCCAAAGATCTGTGGTGCTACGGCGCCGCCGACAGGAGAAGGCGTCAGCGCCGCCGCGAGGGGGACGGGTGCGATGGAGACGGGGACTTGGACAGGAGGAGGAGTCCCCCCCGCCATCTGGAAGAGGGTCGCGAAGGGGAGCGCCGCCAGGAGCAGGAGCGCTGCGGTCGCCACGGCGTAGCGCGTGGAGGGTCTCGCCTTCTCCAGGAACGACAGGACTCCCCAGGCGGCGAGCCCGACCAGCGCTCCCTGCCAGAGGAAATGTATCAAAGCCTGAGCCGTGACGGTAGCGATGGCGCTCATTTCGTCTCTCCTTCGATCTTATCCAGCCATTGACGGATCTCCGCCAACTCCTCGGGCGTCGAGGACCGCGAGGAGAGGGCGCGCAGCACCAGGCGGGCGGCCGAGCCCTCGAAGGCCCGATCGAGCAGATCGCGGACGAGTTGCGTCTGCGTCTGCTCTTCAGGCAAGCGCGCCGTGTAGAGGTGCGCCCGCTGCGACTCGTCGCGGGTGACCAGACCCTTCTCCGCCATGATCTGGAGCTGCTTCAGGGTCGTGGTGTACCCGGTCGGACTGCTGCGGGTGAACTCCTCGTGGACCTCCTTGACGGTGCTCGGGCCGCGTCTCCAAAGCACGCGAAGGATGGCCAGCTCGGCATCGGTGGGTCGGGGTAGCTCAGCCATGGAAGAGACGCTATACGAAGGTCATCGTATTTGTCAACGAAGACTTTCGTAGATTGTTGCCCGGGCTCTCGAAACCCTGGCCACGGCTCGCCTTTTTCCTATGGAGGCACTTGCAGGATAGAGGCACGCCGGCGGGTGCACAGGCTGCCTCCTTCCAAAAAAGGGGAGATCTATGAAGAAATTGCTGCGTTTCAGTGCCGTCGTCTGTGTTCTTGGATTCACTTCCTGGTTTGCGCCCTTCGCCAAGGCCTCGTTCTGCAACACCACCGGCTTCCTGGTCTGCGACGATGCGAACGGCACGAGTTGCGGCGTGCCGGGCTCGAACCGGCGCTGCGTGGCGCCGGGCGTCTGTGAATGGGGAATCTGCTTCTGCCAGAACGGCGCTTGGAACTGCATCTACTAGCCGGGTGCGGAAGCAGCCCGGGCCTCCGGTACGGAAGCTCGGGCTGCCGGATCGCCAACCAGCGTCAGTACCAGTCCACCAGCGACAGCCCTAGCCGGATGAACCCGGCTCCAGAGGCTCCCACGCCCGGATCTCTTCGAGAGTCGGAAAGTCGTCGTCAGACCACGATCCCGCCAGTTCCACGATCCGGGCCGGCCATCCCTCCGCGATCTCGTGCACGGACGTCAGCTCGTCCGGTCCCTTCACTTCTTCTTCTCGGTCGTTATCCATCGCCATGATTTTATTGCAGATGGGCATCCCGTTTAAGCCCTTCTCCGTTCGCCCCGTTCCATCCCGTACAATCCCCCTCCCATGTGGAACCCCGGAGACCGCGTCAGCCATCGATTTCATGCCGAGCTTGGGACCGGCCGCGTCCTCGCCGTCCAGGGGCGGAGCGTGCGAGTGCAGTTTCCGGAGAGCGGACAGACCCTGAGCTTCGCGGCCGGCACGGATGCCCTGGTGCCGCTGACCATCGCTCCCGGCGGGCGGGCGCGGCTGGAGCCCGAGGGGGAGATGGTGGTGGTCGAATCGTGCGAGGAGGGGCGCTGCACGCTCTCCGACGGCCGCGAAGTCGATCTCGACAATCTTTGGCCCCTGCCGGCCGAGGTCTCCCCCGTCGAGCGGCTGGCGCGCGGCCAAGTGGACGGCTTCGAGGATTTCGCCAACCGGCTGGACGGTTTGAAGCTGCAGCGCATCCGCCAGGCCGGCGGCCTCGGCTCCTTCCTTGGCGGGCGGATCCAGATCTTCCCCCACCAGCTCTACGCCGCCGAGCGCGCCTGCCACAGCGATCCCGTCCGCTGGCTGCTCGCCGACGAGGTGGGCCTGGGCAAGACGGTGGAGGCCTGCCTGATCCTCAACCGCCTCCTGCACACCGGCCGCGCCGCGCGCACGCTCGTCGTGGCGCCGGAGACGCTCACCCTCCAGTGGCTCGGCGAGCTCTGGCGGAAGTACCACCAGGTGTTCGTCCTCCTCGACGAGAAGCGGCTGGACGACGTGATCAAGGACTACGGCGAGGGGTTCAACCCCTTCGAGGTCCACCGCCAGGCGATCGTGGGGATGGATACCCTGGTCAAGCGCCGGCGGCTGACCGAGCAGGCGGTGGAGGCGGGGATCGATCTCCTGGTGGTCGACGAGGCCCATCACCTGCGGCGCCCCAAGGGGCATCCGGGCAACGAGGCGTACCGCGCCGTGGCCCCGATCGCGGGTCTGAGCCGGCACGTCCTGCTGCTCACGGCGACGCCGCTGGAGGACGACGCCCACGGCTTCTTCCGCCTGCTCCAGCTCCTGCGTCCCGAGGAGTTCCCAGAGGAGGAGTCGTTCGACGAGCGCCTCGCCCGCCGCGAGCCGCTCCCCCCCTGCACCAGCTCGACGCGCCGGGTGGACATCGGCGGCCTGCCGCCCCGTCTGCCAGTGCCCGTGGAGATCGGCGGCTGGGAGGCCTCGGATCTCCTGGTGAGCCGCCTGCGCGGGCAGGTCGCGGACAATCCCCTGGCCAAGCGGCGCAAGGCGGACCGCGTCTTCCGCGCCCTCGCCTCCCCCGCCGCCCTGCTCGCCGTGCTGGAGCGCGACGACGAGGAGACCGCCGCGCTCGCCGCCCAGTCCGAGCGCGAGGACCCGCGGGTGCGCTGGCTGGTCGAGCAGTCCGGCCGCTGGACGGGGCCGGACGAGAAGACGCTCGTCTTCGTCGCTCATCGCGAGAGCCTCGACCTGCTCAAAGGGGCGATCGAGCGGCAGGGACGGCGGACGGGCGTCTTCCACGAGGGGCTCTCGGCCGAGCGGCGGGACATCGAGGTGGCGCAGTTCCGGCTCCCCGAGGGGCCGTCGATCCTGATCTCGACCGAGGCCGGCGGCGAGGGGCGGAACTTCCAGTTCTGCCGCCGGCTGGTGCTCTTCGACCTCCCCTGGAACCCGGGCGTCGTCGAGCAGCGGATCGGCCGGCTCGACCGCATCGGCCGTGCGATCCCCACCGAGATCGTCTACTTCCGCCCTCCCGGCGGCTTCGGTGCCGCCGTCGCCGGCCTCTACGAGGGGATCGGCCTCTTCCGCGAGCCGCTGGGCGGTCTCGAAAGGGAGCTGCGCCACATGACGCGGGCCATCGAGCATGCGGCGGTCGAGGGGCCCGAGGAGATCAGCACCGCCGACTTCGAGAAGGTCCTGCGCGAGGCCCGGGCGGCTCACGACCGGGTGCAGCAGGCGGCCTTCCACGAGCTCCACCGCGATCCGTACCGGCCGGAGATGGCCACCGGCATCCTCCGTCGCGTCCCCCAGAACCTCGATGCCCTCAACGAGAGCGTGGTGGTACGCGCCGCCTCCCGCTTCGGCTTCGACGTGGAGGCGCAGAGCGGCGAGCGGACCTGGCGGATCGAGTATGGCTACGAGGCGCTGGTGGACCACTTCTTCGGGGTCCCCCTCGGCACCGCCCTGCTCGGCACCTTCAGCCGCGAGCGGGCGGTGGACGAGGAGACGCTAGACTTCTTCTCCTCGGGGCACCCGCTGGTCGAGGGGATCCTGGCTGAGCTCGAGGAGGGGCCGCGCGGCCGGGTGGCCCTGCTCCAGATCGCCGGCGGCGGGG
>DASWQX010000432.1:0-1655 GCA_036403495.1 Thermoanaerobaculia bacterium | reverse complement strand
CGTCCAGCTCAGGTAGGCTGGACGGTCCGGGGCTCGCCCTTGGGCGACCAGACGGTCACCGGGCCGATCCCCGCGAACTGCGGCTCCAGGACCTCGGCGGGCCCCACCGCCACGATCACCATCCGCTCGGGATCGAGATGGCGGCGCGCCGCTTCCTGGATCTCGGCGCGACCGATCGATTCGATCTTCTCCAGATAGCCTTCGTAGTAGTCGTCCGGCAGGCCGAAGACGGTCAGGGTATCCAGGCGCCGCGTGATGTCGCCCACCGTCTGCAAGCTGTAGGGGAAGACGCCGACGATATACCCTTGAGTCTCCGCCAGCTCCTCCGGCTCGACCGGCGCCTCGCGGACCCGGCGCAACTCGTGGATCACCTCGCGGGCGGCGGCGCCGGCGGCCGCCGTCGAGACGGCGGCAGAGACGGTGAACGGCCCCGGGCCCTGGCGGTTGCTGAAGCGGGTGGTGGCGCCGTAGGTATAGCCGTGACGCTCGCGCAGGTTGAGATTGATCCGGCTGGTGAACTTCCCTCCCAGCAGCGTGTTGAGCACCAGCAGGGTGAGGTAGTCGGGAGCGGTCCGCGGCACCCCCACGTGCCCCATGCGGAGCTCGGTCTGGGCCGCGCCGGGACGGTCCACGAGGTGGACAGAGATGCCGTTCAGGGGCGCGGGCTGGATCCGCGCCGGCGCCGGCGCGGGCCCCCGGGGACCGGCGGCGCCGAAGGCGGTCTCGGTCTCGCGCAGGAGCTCCTCAGGGTCGAGGTCCCCCACCACGATCAGGGTCGAGCCGTCGAAGCCATAGTGGCCGTGGTAGAAGCCGAGCAGCGCCTCGCGGTCGAGCCGGGTAAGGCTCTCCTCGACGCCGTAGAGCGGCTGGGCGTACACGGTGCCCTGGAAGACCTCGCGCTGGAAGCGGTCGTCGGCGAGGGCCGCGGGGTCCTGCTGCCGCCGCAGGATCTCGGCGATCCGCTGCCGGCGGAGACGCTCGACCTCCGCCGGGGGGAAGGTCGGTGCGGTGACGATCTCGGCCAGCAGCTCCAGCCCCTCCAGGCGATGGCTCGAAAGCAACCCGGTCGAGAGGTAGGCGACGTCCCAATCCGCGCCGGCGCTGATGTAGCCGCCGAGCCGCTCGGCCACGGTGGCGATCTCCAGGGCCGACCGCCGCGCCGTCCCCTCGTCGATCACCGACGCGGTGAGGGTGGCGATCCCCGACTGCTCCGGCGGATCGTATTGCGCCCCCGCCGGGGCGACGATCTCCAGGCTGACCAGCGGCAGCCCCTCCAGGCGTGCCGCGGCCACCGCCAGGCCGTTCGGCAGCCGGGTCCGCAGCACGTGGGGAAAATGGAAGGGGCGGATCTCCCGGGGCGGCGGCGGGGCCGAGCGGTCGACCGCCATCAGCTCGCCTTCCGCGGCACGACGGAGACCACCACCCGCTGCTCCTCGCCGCACCAGGCCGCGGCGTACTCCATCAGCTCGGCGGGCGTGATCTCGAGGTAGCGGTCGGCCTCGGCCAGCGCGCCGGCCGGGTCGTCGAAATAGGTGGCGAACTGGGAGAGCAGGTCGGCCACGGTGTCCAGCCGCTGGAGGCCGCTGAAGTAGTCGGTCAGCATGCGGTTGCGGGCGCGCTCGAAATCCTCGGCGGCCGGGAGAGAGGTGGCGACC
>DASWQX010000431.1:0-1841 GCA_036403495.1 Thermoanaerobaculia bacterium | reverse complement strand
GTCCAGCTCGGCGCGGATCGCCTCCTCCCGTCGCTGCGCCTCCCCCTCGGCGACGCCGATGGCGCGGGCGTAGAGCTTCCAGATCGGCGGGTGGGCCTGGATCTTCTTGTAGAGCAGAGGCTGGGTGATCGTCGGGTCGTCCACCTCACTGTGGCCGTGGCGGCGGAAGCCGATCAGGTCCACCACCACGTCGCTCTTGAAGGCGAAGCGGTAGTCCACCGCCATCCGCGCCACCCGCGCCACGGCGTCGGGGTCCTCGCCGTTGACGTGGAAGATCGGCACCGGCAGCCGGCGCGCCACGTCGGAGGCGAAGCGGGAAGAGTGGAGGGCCTTGGGCTCGGTGGTGAAGCCGATCAGGTTGTTGACGATGACGTGCACCGTCCCCCCCACCCGGTAGCCGTGGAGGTCGGACATGTTGAGCGTCTCGGCGAGCACTCCCTGGCCGGCGAAGGCGGCGTCGCCATGGAGCACGATGGGGAAGACCTTGGCGTGGCTCTCGTCGTCGCCGAGGCGCACCTGCTTGGCGCGCACGCGGCCGAGCGCCACCGGGTCCACCGCCTCCAGGTGGCTCGGGTTCGAGACCAGATGGATGTTCACCTTCTGGCCGTTGCGGCCGGTGAAGTCGCCGGTGGCACCCATGTGGTACTTGACGTCGCCGCCGCCGAAGGTGCTGCGCGGATCGACGTCCTCGAAGCCGGCGAGGATCTCGGAGGGCGAGCGCCCCACGGTGTGCACCATCACGTTCAGCCGGCCGCGGTGGCTCATCGCCACCACCACCTGCTCGACGCGGTGCCCGGCCGCCTCCTGGAGCATCTCGTCGAGGCAGGGGAGCAGGGCCTCGACCCCCTCGACGGAGAAGCGCTTGGTGCCGAGGTAGCGGGCCTGGAGGAACTGCTCGAAGGTCTCGGCGCGGGTGAGGAGGTCGAGGATGTGCTCCTGGTCGAGCGGCGGTGGCGCGGCCTCCAGCCGCTCCTCGATCCAGCGCCGGCGCTCGGGGTCGGGGATGTGCATGTACTCGACGCCGATCGTGCCGCAATAGAAGCGGCGGGCGTACTCGGCGGTCGCCGGATCGGAGTCCTCGAGGCCGGGCTGCGCCTCGGGCTCGATGCGGTTCATGGGGTCCAGATCCGCCAGCAGATAGCCGAGCCGGCGGTAGGCGTTCAAAGTCTTCTCGTCCAGGGCGGCGGGGCGCTCGGACGTCAGGGTCGTCGTCGGGGCGATGGTCTCCATAGCACGTTCAGGATACCGCAACTGGCAAGGGGGAGAGGGGAGCTTCGCCGCCCGGGCATTCATGCCCGGGCGGCGAGGAGCGCTCAGGCTTACGGGCAGGTATTGAACGCCGCGCTGTCCAGCACGGTGCGGTAGATCCGGCCGAGCGGGTTGCTGTAGGTCCGGACCTGGCCGGTCGCCGTGTCGGTGACGGTGAGGTCGACGCGGACGTTGGTCATGCCGCCGGTGAAGAACCAGAAGTGGTGGTTGTTGGTGCAGCCGTTGATCGCCTTGACGGTGACCTCGGGATTGGCCGGGTCGAAGAACCAGAAATAGCCGCTGTCGCCGCTGAGGGGCACCGCCGAGGCGGCGCCGCTGCCGGCGGCGGACTGATAGGTGGCGGTCACCTTGAAGCGGCCCCCGCCCAGGCAGAGGGTGCTGCCGCCGGCGACGCACGCCGGGGTGACCGCGAAGGCTCCGATATCGCAGGAGGGCCGCTTGGCGCCCCGCTGATCGGTCGCCTCGCAGGCGCCGCTGCCGCTGCCCGGCGCCGCCGGATCGCCGGCGCCGAGGGCCGGGCTGCCGGGAAGGAGGGCGAGGGTCGGGCCGGGGCCGCCGTTGTCGGCCAGGGG
>DASWQX010000430.1:0-1575 GCA_036403495.1 Thermoanaerobaculia bacterium | reverse complement strand
CGTGGAGACGGCGGCGTTCTCGATCAACTTGTCGACGTCGGCGAACACCTCGGAGAGCGGCTTCTGTACCACCAGGCTCCAGTTGCTCTCGGGCAGCGCGCTCACCTGGACGAACATCTCGCGCACGCCCTCGGCGGTGGGGATGCGGTCGCGCGAGGTCAGGGTGAGGTTCTTGCTGAGCGACTTGAGCGTCGCCTTGCCGAGGACCGCCGTGTGGCTGCCGTTGTCGTTCGACCAGAGGACTTTCCCCTGCCGGTCGACCAGGAACACCTCGACCCCCTTGCTGGCCTCCACGCGCGTCACCTTCTCCAGCGGGAGGAAGCGGAGCTGGGCTTCGACGATGAGCTGCGGCGCCGCCGATCCGCCGGAGATCGGCACGGCGAGGATGGCCTGCGGCTTGCGGACGACCCCGGCCGGCACGAAGCCATAGGCTGGAGCCTTGCTGCTCCGGGCCTGGTCGAACGCGTCGTTCATCGCCTTCTTGACGTTGTCGCTGAGATTGCCCGGCTCCAGGCCGGCGCCCTCCAGATTGAAAACGCGCAGGGAGATCACGTCCGGATTGCCGCGCTGGAATCTCGGGAGCTGCTCGCCTACCCAGGGTTGCGTGAGCCGCGCCGGCAGATCGGCCGGACCGGGCGCCGACAGGATGCCGTCGCCGAGCTGCTCGAGCCGGCGCCGGACGTCGACCAGCGAGGTGTTGACCTCGCGCGAGAGCGCGCCCGCCTCGCCGGTCAGGTTGTCCTGCTCGCTGTTCATCAGCGTCCGGTTGCTGAGCCTGATCAGGCGCACGCTGCTGACCCCCAGCGGGATGATGCCGGACAGCAGAAGCGCCACGACGAGGATCGTCCGTAGCTTGAGGCGGCGCAGGAGGCTTCGCGGAGTTTCCATGTCGACCGGGTATGGGGTGGCTTACCCGCCGATTATATCCCGATCGAGGAGCGCAACGGGAGATTTTCGCGAACGCGCTCGCGATGTCGCTAAAACAGACTCCGGCGGCGGGCCTATCCGGGGCGGCGGAAGGGGTCGCGCAGGAAGCTCCGCAGCTCGGTGCGGACCTCCCCCGCCGCGATGCCGTCGGTCATGTACCCCTCGCCCAGGGAGCGGGGGAGGACCCAGACAAGGCCGGACTCGCGCGCCTTCTTGTCGCGCGCCATCCCCGCCATCAGCTCCTCGGGGTCGAGCTCCGGCAACGGCGGCAGGCCGAGACGGAGGATCAGGGCGTGCAGCCGCTCGGCCACCGCCGCCTTCAACCCGCGGCTGCGGGCCAGGCGGAGCGCGAAGAGGAGCCCATAGCCCACGGCCTCGCCGTGCCGCAGGCCTGAGTAGCCGCAGGCCGACTCGATGGCGTGCCCCAGCGTGTGGCCGAAGTTGAGCAGCCGGCGATCCCCCAATTCAGTCGGGTCCCGCTCGACGACCGCGATCTTGGCCGCCGCCGCCGCCGCCACCACCGGCCCGAGCGCCTCGGCGTCCCCTTCGAGCAGCAGACTCAACTGCTCCTCGACGAGGCCGAGGAGGTCGGGATCGAGCAGCGCGGCCATCTTGATCACCTCGACCAGCCCCGAGCGCAGCTCCTCG
>DASWQX010000429.1:0-1581 GCA_036403495.1 Thermoanaerobaculia bacterium | reverse complement strand
GCATGCGGGTGAGCTGGGCGGCGGGCGCCGGCGACCGGGCGGTCGAGGATTCGCGCGCGGCGCTGGACGTGATCGAGGCCCTGCGGGACCAGCAGGCGGGATCGTCCGGCCAGGCCCAGGCCTTCTCCACCTGGTCCGAGGACTATTACTGGCTCTCCGGCCGCCTGATCGACGCCGCCGTGAAAGAGCGGCGGCCGGAGGGGCTCGAACCGGCCTTCCAGGTCGCGGAGCGGCTGCGCGCTCGCTCCCTGATCGACGCCCTCGAGGCCGCCCACGCCGTGCCCGCCGCCGCGGTCTCCCTGCGGCAGAAGCGAGGCGCGGTGCTCGAACAGATCTCGGCGGTACAGCGGCGCCTGTTCGATCCCGCCCTGCCGGCCGCCGAGCGCGCGGCGGCGACCCGCGACCTCGACCGCCTCGAAATCCAGGAGCGGGATCTGCGCAACCAGCTCGCCCACGCGGCTCCCGCCCTCGCCGCCTCGCGGCGCCCGGCGCTCGCCTCGCTGGAGAACATCCGCCGGACGCTCGCTCCCGACGAGGCCATGCTCTCCTTCCAGATCTCCTCCTGGGAGGACGAACGGGGCGATTTCTCCGGCGGCTCCTGGCTGCTGGCGACCACCCGCGCCGGCACCCGCGTCTACCGCCTGCCGGCGCGCGGCGAGCTGCGGCCGGCGGTCCGCCTCTTTGCGGGCACCTTCGAGCGGCGGGACGGCTCCGAGGCGGTCCCCGCCGCCGGCCTCTATCGCCGCCTGCTGGAGCAGCCCCTGCGCGAGCTCCCCGCGGGGATCCACCGGCTCGTCCTGGTGCCGGACGACGCCCTGCACCAGCTCCCGTTCGCGGCGCTGCGCTCCGCGCCCGGGGAGCCGCCGCTCGCCACGCGTTACGCGTTGATGGAGGTCCCCTCGGCCACCCTCTGGCTGCGCTGGAAGGGAGCGCGCCCCGCCGTCGCGCCGATCCCCGCGCTGGTCCTCGCAGATCCCCCCCTGCCGGGAGGCGAAGCGAAGCCACAGATCGCCGCCAGGGAGCGCGCCGCGGTGGCGATCTTCGCCTCGGGCCTCCGCCTCGGGCCGCTCCCCTTCGCCCGCGCCGAGAGCCGCGCCGTACTGCGCGCCCTGGGCGGCGGCAGCGTCGAGCGGCTGGGCAAGGACGCTTCGGAAACCTTTCTGAAAGGTGAGCCGCTGCGGCGCTTCGGAGTGCTCCACTTCGCCACTCACGCGGTGACCGACGAGACCAATCCGGACCGCTCGGGCGTGCTGCTGGCGCCCGGGGCCGCCAAACAGGACGGCCTGCTCCAGATCCGCGAGATCGTCGATCTCGATCTCCAGGGGCGCGTCGTGGTGCTCTCGGCCTGCAGCAGCAGCACCGGCGCCCTGCTGCGGGGGGAAGGGGTGATGAGCCTGGCCCGCGCCTTCTTCCAGGCTGGCGCCCACACCGTGGTCGCCAGCCTCTGGCGGCTGCGCGACGACGAGGCCGCCGACCTCTTCGACCGCTTCTACCGCCACCTGGGGAAGGGCCTGAGCGTGGCCGCCGCCCTCCGCTCCGCCCAGCGCGACATGATCGCCAGCGGTGCGCCGGCCGCCGCCT
>DASWQX010000428.1:0-5274 GCA_036403495.1 Thermoanaerobaculia bacterium | reverse complement strand
CCGCCCGAAGTCCAGTTGATCCTGGAAAAGATCAGGGTGACGATCCAGGAGGCCGTGCCGGACGCGGAGGAGACGATCAGCTACGGAATGCCGACCTTCACATACAAAGGTGGTCCCCTGGTGTACTTCGGCGCCTTCAAGAAGCACATCGGCTTCTACCCTCCGATCCGGGACGAGAAGCTCCGGGAGGAGGCTTCGATCTATGAGGGAGAGAAAGGGAGCTTGAGGTTTCCGCTCGATCAGCCGATTCCGTACGCGTTGATCGGCAGGATTGCGAAGGCGCGGGCGAGAGAGAGCGCGGAAGGGGAAGGCGCGAAGAGGAAAAAGCCGCCCGCGTAGAGGGCGGGGGATCGCCCGGAGGGCGGGCTTTGCCCAGCCTGGCGTTTCAACGCCAGGTGCGCGAGGACCCCAGATCATCCCAAGCCCAAAGGGCGGCCGATTTTCACCAATCGGCCACCCCTTCGGGGTTTGGGGACCTCGGAGACATCCGAACCTGCGGTTAAAACCGCAGGCTGTTCAAAGCCCGCCCTCTGGGCGATCCCCCCGCCCAGCGACCCAAGATGTGCAAGGGTTTTGGCTCACGCGCCAAGCTACATGCGTTCGGCGGATGGATCGCCTCACCAGGCCAGGACGCCTTGGGAGGCAATAGCTTGAAGAAATGAGGCGAATTGGCTATTCTAGCCAGATGAAGAGAGCCACCCTGACTGATACCAAGAACAACCTCAGCGCGCTCGTCGACCAAGTCCAGCATGGGGAGACGATCCTCATCCTCGACCGTGGGCGTCCCGTGGCCCGCCTGGAGGCCGTGCGAGGAGGCGACGACGATCCCGAGGGCAGGCTCGCCCGGCTGGAACGGCAGGGGCTGCTGCGTCGGGCATCAGCTACTCCAAATTTGGAACTGCTCATGACGGCACCCCCTAAGCCCTCGAATGGCGCGAGTGCCCTCGAAGCTCTGCTGGCTGAACGTGAGGACGACCGCTGAGATTCTGGGACAGCTCGGCTTTGGTCCCCCTGCTGGTCGAGGAGAAGGCCACGGTTCCGGTCCGGGAATTCTTCTTGCGCGACTCGGGGATGATCGCTTGGTGGGGCGCTCCCGTCGAATGCACGTCAGCCGTCTCCCGCCTCGAGCGAGAAGGTAACCTCTCTCCCCAGGCGGCGACCCAGGCCCTTGAACGCTTGGATGCTCTGGCCCAGCAATGGCATCGGATCGAGCCCGTCGAAGCTGTTCTCGAAACCGCTCGGCGTCTCCTCCGGGTCCATCCCCTCCGCGCTGGCGATGCCCTTCAACTTGCCGCCGCCTTTCTGGCCTCCGAGGGGCGGCCCTCGACGCTCGAGTTCGTCTGCCTCGACGACCGTCTTGTAATCGCCGCCCAGCGCGAAGGATTCCCTGTGCGTGACCGCTCCCGGCTTTGAGCCACCCATAGTTCTACTCATATGCTTGTCGACCCCCGAACTTTCTGCTGACCGGCTCTGGATCACCGTCCGGCAAGGTGAGATCGTCGTCATATGAGCCAACCCGATCCCCCCGAAGTCTGGCTCCGCGGCCCCATCCCCGAGATCCCGCTTCTACTGCAACCCGTCGCCCATGCGCTCCTCCAAGCCGCGGAGGAGGTACGCGCTGTGGTGCGGCCGCTCTCGACCGCCCATCTCTGGGCGCGGCCGGGAGGAGCGGCCTCCGTGGGCTTTCATGCCCGCCACGCGGCGGGAAGTCTGGACCGCCTCTTCACCTATGCCCGCGGAGAGGCGCTCTCTCCGGAACAGCAAGACTTTCTCGCGGCGGAGGCGTCGCCCGGATGGCCGCCGGCCGAAGGGGCGGACCTCGCGGCGGCCTTCGAGCGGCAGGTCGACCGTGCCCTGAAGCAGATCCGCTCCACGCCGGACTCCACTCTGCTCGAAGCGCGGGGCGTCGGGCGCCTCCAGTTGCCTTCTACGGTCCTCGGACTGCTCTTCCACGCGGCCGAGCACACACAGCGGCACGTGGGCCAGATCGTGACCACCGCAAGGATCGTGCAGTCTGTTGGGGCCGAAGGAGGTTAGAAATGGAGCACAGCCTCGTGATCGCGAAACTCACCGCTGCATTTGCGGACGTCGAGCGTGACGAATTGTCGATGTTGCACGAAGCACAATTCATGGATCAGTACCACGCGGATTCCGTCTCTGCCGTTGAGATCCAAGCCTCCAAGCGCCTCGACATCTATATGGACTGGCGTGAGGTTCCTGCGGAGCACCTTGACGGATGCGACTCCGCCCTCTCTTTCCTGTCGCTCAAGGGCTGGAAGTTCTACCTTCCGGCCTACTTGCGAAGAGCGCTTGAGCTGATCCACAAACCAAGCTGGGAGACGTGGCTTCCTGGCGGCGTACTTTTTCAACTGAGTCTGTCGACAAAATATCCAGACTTGGCTGCCGAGTCAGCTCGGCGTTTCCAAACGCTGGATGAGGCTCAGGTGCAAGCCGTTGCTGACTGTCTTCGGTTCATCGAGGAAAGCGTTCCGCCGGGGACCTCGCTTCAGCAGTCCGCGCAGAGCGCTTTGCAGCGATTCTGGGCTCTACCGCCCGAGGAGCGGCCTAACCCAGACGTCGAGCGGAGGCACCCTGGCAAGTCGCGATCCGGCGCTCGAGTCAAGCGTTAGGCGTTTAAAGGAGATTGAAATGTTCGTCGGGCACTACGGTCCGAGCGTCGCGATCAAGGCCACGCGGCTTTCGCGAAAGATACCTTGGGCTGCGAACGCTCTCGCGCTCTTGCTGGCTTTCGGTACCGGCGGAACCTTTCTGACGACAAGCGTCTGGATGGGCGACGGTTCGGCGAAGTCGGTGCAGGTGTACGCCGGCGACGCGCCGATCCAGGTTTGGTCAGCCCAGCAGCTTTTCCTGGCTCTCCGTGCGGAGATCGCGTGGCAACGGGAATATGAAAGGCCCCAGTGCCAGATGCATGAGGGGCTTTAGGGCTCGTCCCGCCTGAGCGGCGCCTCTCCGGCCGGCTCCGGCGGACGTGCCGCCTCCCGCGGCGGAAGCGCCGCCTCCTCCGGCGGAAGCGCCGCCTTTTCCGGCGGAAGCGCCGCCTCCTCCGGCGGAAGTGCCGCCTCCTCCGGCGGAAGTGCCGCCTTCTCCGGCGGAAGCGCCGCCTCCTCCGGCGGAAGCGCCGCCTTCTCCGGCGGAAGCGCCGCCTCCAGCGGCGAATGCGGCGCCGCCGGAAATGCATGCGGCGCCGCGGCAGAGCCCCAGGGCCTGTTTACAACTCCTCGCTTCGCTCAGCCGCCGTGGCCTGCGACCTCATCCCCGACCCTTCTCCTGAAGGAGAAGGGGGGCGCCTCCGGAAGCATATTGCGCGTAGGGCGCGCGGCAGGTCTCCAGCCGAGCCCTCCCTCTCCTTTTGGAGAGGGACCGAGGGTGAGGTCGCAGGCCACAAACCTGCCCGCCCCGCCACCTCACTCCAGCATATGGTGCGCGATCAGCCATCCGCGCGCTTCCTCGTTGCCGAAGGCGAGGGCCTTGCGTTTCCAGAAGGCGGCTTTCTTCTCGTCGCGGGGGATGCCATAGGCGCCGGCGTCGTAGAAGTTGCCGAGGTCCACGATCGACCAGGAGTTTCCCTTCGTGCCGGCGCGTTCGAGCCACATGTAGCCGGCGGCGCTGTCCCGCTTGCCGCCCTCGCCTTTGAAAAGCATTTTGGAGTACCACATCATGCAGTACGAATTTCCCCCTTCGGCACCGCGGCGCCACCAGGCGGCGGCCTGGGTGGCGTCCATCTCGACTCCCTCGCCCAGGCGGTAGGCCCAGCCGAGGACGCGCATCGCCTCGGTCGAACCGGCCGCGGCGGCGGGGCGGGCGAAGGCCACGGCGCGGGCCGAATTCTGCTTGACGCCGTTGCCCATCTGATAGAACCGCGAGACGAGGCCGCCGGCGAAGGCGTCCCCCTTGGCGGCGAGCTGCTCCAGCGTGGCGAGTCCCCGGGCGAAGTAGCGCCGGGCGGCCTCGGTGCTGTCGTCGGCGGCGCCCAGGATCGTGCTCAGATCGTCGTTGCGCGCGAAGGCCGCCTTTTCGATCCACTGCTCGGCCCGCGCCCCGTCGCGCGGCGTGCCCTGGCCGAGGGCCGTCTGCCAGACGAGCTGCCACATGGCCACCGCGTTGCCCTGATCAGCCGCCTTCTGGAGGAGGGTGACGCCGCGCTTCTCATCCGCCGGTCCGCCCAGGCCGGCGACCAGCGCCACGCCGAGATCGGTGGTCCCGCGCAGGTCGCCCGCGGCGGCGGCCTTCTCCAGCCACGGACGCGCGCGCGCCGGATCGGCCGGGACCTCCTTCAGGCCGTAGAGCAGGAGCGGTCCATACCAGGAGATGGCTTCCGGCAGCCCTCTTTCCGCCGCCCTGGCGAGCCATTTCTGCCCCTCGGCGGACTGGTGCAGGGCGGGCTCGCTGGCGAGGCGCAGCCAGGCGAGGCTCATCATCGAGTGGACGTTCCCCGCTTCGGCGCCGCGCCGGTACCAGGTCACCGCCTCCTTGAGGTCCAGAGGCGCGCCGTCGCCGTTCTCGGCCATCCAGCCGATGTTGTGGAGGGCCCAGGGCTCGCCCTTCGCCGCGGCCTTGCGCAGCCAGGCGCCCCCCTCTTCCGCCTGCTTGGGAACGGCGATGCCGCGCAGCAGCACGGTGCCCCAGAGGTACTCCGCGTAGGGCTCGCCGGCCATGGCGGCGGCGCGGAGAGCGGGGAGGTTGGGCTGCGCGGTGGCCGCGGCCTGGCGGGGGTCCTTGGTGTAGCCCTGGGTGCCGGCCTGCTGCCAGATCGACAGGCGGATGTTCGCGTAGGCGTTCCCCATCGGCGCCAGACGCTTGACGATCGCCCGCCCTTTCGGCTCGTCCATCGGTCCGCCGATCCCCAGCAGCGCGGCCTCGGCCTCGCGCATGGCGCGGAGATCCTCCGCGGGCGGAGGCGCCACGCCACCGCCGGCCGGAGCGACGAGGCGGAACGCGGCGAGCGCGTAGGTCCCCGGGCGGCCTTGGCGCTGGCGATGAAAAAGGGAGAGGTTCCGCGGCGTCTGCGCCGAGAGGTCGCGGTAGGCCTGCCGGATCTCGTCCTCGCCGATATAGGGGTTGTTGGGGGAGCGCTGGCGCAGGGCGGTGAGGATTTCGATCGCGCGCTCCGGCTGATGGTGCGCGAGATAGACCCGCGCGAGGGCGAGCACCAGGCCGGGAGGCTGATCGCCGCGCGCCTGCTCCGCCTGACGCAGGATCGTCTCCATTTCGGCGGGATCGCCGCGGCGTTCCGCCATGCGCCCCAGGCCGGAC
>DASWQX010000427.1:0-2100 GCA_036403495.1 Thermoanaerobaculia bacterium | reverse complement strand
AGACCTTCATCCTCCACGCGGCGTTGCTGGATCAGGCTTGCGCCCATTGTCCAATATTCCCCACTGCTGCCTCCCGTAGGAGTCTGGGCCGTGTCTCAGTCCCAGTGTGGCCGATCACCCTCTCAGGCCGGCTACTGATCGATGCCTTGGTGAGCCATTACCTCACCAACTAGCTAATCAGCCGCGGGCTCCTCCAGGAGCGCTAGCTTGCAAGCAGAGGCCAGCTTTCTTGACAAGGTCATAACCCCATCAACGTACGCGGTATTAGCCCGAGTTTCCCCAGGTTATCCCCCGCTCCCAGGTAGATTACCCACGTGTTACTCACCCGTTCGCCGCTCTCCGGAGACCGAAGCCTCCTTCGCGCACGACTTGCATGTGTTAAGCACGCCGCCAGCGTTCATTCTGAGCCAGGATCAAACTCTCCAGTTTAAATCCTGCGCCTGCCCAAGCCGCTACAGCCCGACAGGCTCTTTATTCGAAATCTACTCCCAACTCAGCCCACCTCAACCGCACCCCGAAGGACACCGCCAAGACGAGCGAGCCCGAAAGTAGGGCCGCTGACTTCACTCATTTCTCTCTATCTAGTTTTCAAAGAACCGACGCCGAGATCGCGGCTCTCGCCGCCTTCGCGTCCCCCCCGTTTCCGAGGGGAGGCGAAGTGTAGGGCAGGCCGGCGCGGGTGTCAACCCCTAACTTCGCCGTCCCGCCACGCTTCGTCGTTCGCAGGGAGCTCAACCGGTCGCCCGCGGACCGTATTCCCGGGATGTATCCAGGAACAGGACCTCGGGGATCGAGGTGTCACTACTCTGTCAAAGGCCGCCGCACCACTCTCTCGCGGAGAGGAAGTATGCCAGGGTGTCCGCCGTTTGTCAAAGCCTTCGGCTAAGATCCCTCTCCACACCGGAGGAAAGGAGTCTCGAGGATGCGGAAACTGGCCTACAAGGGCGCCCTGGTCTGCCTGGCGCTGGGGATGCTGGGAGGGGTGGGGTGCAACGGGAGCAGCAGCACCCCCTCGGAGCCGACCCCGGCCACGCGCGGCAACTGGATCGGCACCATCACCGGGGTGCACTCGGCGATCCATCTCAACGGCACCTGCACCCTGGAGATGCAGCTCAGCCCGATCTACCAGGGGCAGTGGTGGGTCGATTGCCCGGGAGGGAGCAGCACCGGGCAGGTCTCGGGAGTGACCGTCGACAACCTTCTGGCGCTGGCTCTGGTCACCACCACTCCGGCCTCCAACTGCCCCTGGAGCGCCGTAACGACGGTGACCGCCTCGACGATCGACGGCACGTTTCAGGTGGTGGACTGCACTACGAACAAGCCGGTGAGCTCCGGCACCCTCACGCTGCGCCGGCGCTGAAGGTGAGCCGCCGCCCCTCGACCGCCCAGGGCTCGGTCAGCAGGCGCCGCAGGGCCTCGGGATAGGCGAGGTGCTCGGCCGCGAGGATGCGCGCCGACAGCGTCGCCGCCGTGTCGCCGTCGAGCACCGGCACGGCGCGCTGCACTACGATCGGGCCGCTGTCGAGCCCCTCGTCCACCAAGTGGACGGTGCAGCCGGCGACCTTGACGCCATGGGCGAGCGCCTGTTCCTGCGCGTCCAGCCCCGGGAACGCGGGGAGCAGGCTGGGATGGATGTTGAGGATCCGCTGCCGGAAGGCGCCGATGAGGGCCGGCGAGAGCAGCCGCATGTAGCCGGCGAGGCAGACCCACTCGGCGCCGGACTCCTTCAAGGCCGCGATCACCTTCTCCTCGTGCGCCCGGCGATTCGGCTCTCCCTGGTGCGGGATTGCCAGAGCGGGCAGCCCGAGCTCGCGCGCCTTCGCCAGGCCTCCGGCCTCCGCCACATTGCTGACAACCAGGACGATCTCGGCCGGGATCTCGCCGCGCGCGATCGCCGCGTGAAGCGCCAGGAAATTGCTGCCGCGGCCGGAGAGGAGGATGGCGATCGGGGTCATCGGACGGAGGATATCAAGCTTGCGGCGTCGCCCGACGGGCTTGCGGCGGGGCGGGTCAAGGTCGCTCCAGCTCAGGCAAGCTCGGCGCGGCCCGCCGCGAGCTTGGGTGGCTCCGGCCAAGCTTGACGCGCGGCGCGAAGGCTTG
>DASWQX010000426.1:0-5707 GCA_036403495.1 Thermoanaerobaculia bacterium | reverse complement strand
GCTGCTGCGCGGCCGCGGCCGCGCGGCGGTCCAGGCGGGCGAGCTCTCCGCCCAGCGTGAGGTCGCCGCGACCGAGCTCGACTTGCGGCAGACGGTGGCCCAGCGGGTGAGGACCGTCGCCACCCAGTACTGGCAGATGAGGGCGGCGGCGAACAATCTCGAGGTGCTGCGGGTCAACGAGGGGAGCGCGCGGGATCTGCTCGCCAACACCCGCAAGCTGATCCAGGCCGATCAGGTGCCGGCGGCCGACCTCGTGCAGCTCGAGGCGAGCCTGGCCTCCGCGGAGTCGGCCCGCATCGGCGGTGAGCGCGACCTTTTCGCCCAGCGGCAGAGCCTGGGGCGTGAGATCGGCCTCGGCCCCGCGGAGATCGCGGCCCTCCCTTCCCCTTCCGATCCGTTCCCGGCCGTCCGCCCCGAGGAGGTGCCGCCGGCGCCGCGGGCACCGCGCTTCATCGCGCTTGCCCTGCGTCACCGGGCCGACGTGGAGGCGGCGCGGCAGCGGGAGACCGGGCTCGAGATCCAGCGCAAGGCCGCCGAGAACGCGCTCCTGCCGCAGCTCGACCTGGTCTTCACGCCCGGCTACTCCGGGATCGCGGACGGCGGGAACGCCGCCGGTTTCTTCTCGCCGCTGGTCCGCAACATCCCAGGCGCCGGGGCGACGGCCGCCCTGGCGCTCTCGCTGCCGATCCTAAACCGGAACGCCCGCGGCACGCTCCTCCAGATCGACGCCGCGCGCCGCCAGGGCCTCCTGGCCGTCGACCTGCTGGCCAAGGGGATCGGGGCGGACGTGCCGGCCGCGCTCGACGCCGTGGGCCGGGATGCGCTCCAGCTCGCCAAGGCGCGCGAAGCGGTGGGCCTGTTCGAGCGGACGGTCGCCAACGAGGAGAAGAAGCTCAAGGGGGGCACCTCGACCCTGCTCGACCTGATCACCCAGCGCGACCGGCTGGTGGCGGCCCGGCAGACCGAGGTCGCGGCTGAGCTCGCCCTCGCCCTCTCGCTGCTCGAGCTCCGCTACCAGACCGGGACTCTCGTCGAGGGGGGGGGACCCGCGGGCGAGGTCGACCTCGCCCATCTCACCACCCTGCCCTGGGAGGAAGCGCGGTGATCTTCCGCAAGGTGTCTCTGGAGCGGCTCTCCTCGCCCGAGCAGCTCGACCAGATGGTGCAGGTCACCGATCCCAAGGGGTGGCTGGCGCTCGCCGGGATCGGCGCCCTTCTGCTCGCCGCGATCGGCTGGGGAATCTTCGGCTCGATCCCCACCGACGCGCAAGGGACCGGGATCCTGCTCCGCCAGGGCGGGGTCTCCGACCTGGTCTCCAACGCCGCCGGCCAGGTCCAGGAGGTGCTCGTCGCCGTCGGCGACGTGATCGAGAAGGGGCAGCCGGTGGCCAGGATCCAGCAGGACGTGCTGCTGCGGCAGATCGCCGACGACCGGTCCAAGCAGCGGCTCCTGCAGTCGCAGTATGGAGACGCGGTACGGATCGCCGACCGGCAGAAGCAGTTGCGCGCCCGCGACCTGACGCAGCAGCGCTCCAACCTCGAGCGGAGCGGCGAGTCCCTGGAGAAGGACGTCGCCCTGCTGCGCGAGCGTCTCGATGCCCAGCAGAGCCTGCTCAAGGACGGCCTGATCACCAAGGAGACCTTCCTCACCACCCAGCAGGCGCTCAACGCCAAGCGGGACCAGCTCGCGCAGGCGCGGCTCGACCTCAACGGCCTCGACCTCAAGCGGATCGAGGCCGACCAGGCGCTCGACCAGCAGCTCGAGGTCCGCCAGACCGCGCTGCGCGACCTGGAGCTGGAAATCCGCGAGCTCAACGCCAAGCTGGGGGAGAACGTCAACATCCTGTCCCCCTACTCCGGCCGCGTCCTCGAGGTGCTGGCGAACCGCGGCGACGTGGTGAACCCCGGCACCGCCATCCTCAGCGTCGAGGTGCTCTCCGAGAACCTCCAGGCGGTGCTCTTCGTCCCGGCGGCCACCGGCAAGCAGGTGCAGCGGGGCATGACCGTCCAGCTCTCGCCGAGCACCGTCAAGCGGGAGGAGTACGGCTCGCTGCTGGGCACGGTGACCTGGGTGGCGGAGTTCCCCTCCACCTCGCGCGGCATGGTCCGCCTGCTCGGCAACGAGGCGCTGGTCACCAAGCTCATGGACCAGGGGCCGCCGATCCAGGTCAACGTCGCCCTGCGACGGGATGCCGCGACGCCGACCGGCTACCGCTGGTCCT
The DNA here is from genome assembly GCA_036403495.1 of Thermoanaerobaculia bacterium. GTDB lineage: Bacteria > Acidobacteriota > Thermoanaerobaculia > Multivoradales > UBA5704 > DATARR01. The sequence continues at coordinate 3,486 of DASWQX010000426.1, read as the reverse complement.
CCTCGCGCGGGCCGGACCTCAAGATCAGCAGCGGCACCCTGGCCACCGGCGACATCGTCATCCGGCGGGACCGCCCCGTCCATCTCGTCATCCCCAAGATCCGGGAGGCGACCGGGTTCTGATGCTCCGCCGTTCGCCCACCGTCCTGCAGATGGAAGCGGTCGAGTGCGGGGCGGCGGCCCTCGCCATCGTCCTCGCCCACCATGGCCGCTGGGTGCCGCTCGAAGAGCTGCGCGTCGCCTGCGGCGTATCGCGCGACGGCAGCAAGGCGAGCAACATGGTCAAGGCGGCCCGCGGCTACGGCCTGCTCGCCAAGGGGTTCAAGAAGGAGCCGGCGGCCCTGCGCTCGCTCCAGCTTCCCGCCATCCTGCACTGGAACTTCAATCACTTCCTGGTGCTCGATGGCTTCCGCAAGGGGCGCGTCTACCTGAACGATCCCGCGACCGGCCCACGGGACGTCAGCGAGGAGGAGCTGGACGAGGCGTTCACGGGCGTGGTGATGACCTTCGAGCCGGGCCCCGACTTCCAGCGCCAGGGCGAGCCCCCGCGGCTGATCCCCGCCCTGCGCCGCCGCCTCGCCGGCTCGCGGGCGGCGCTCGCATACGTCCTGCTGGCGGGGCTGGCGCTGGCGATCCCGGGCCTGGTGATCCCGGCCTTCTCCAAGATCTTCGTCGACAGCGTGCTGCTGGAGAACCGGCGGGAGTGGCTGCCGCCGCTGCTCGTCGCCATGGGGATCGCCGCGCTGCTGACCGGGCTCCTCACCTGGATTCAAGCCGTCTACCTCCTGCGCCTGGAGACCCGGCTGGCGGTGGGCTCCTCGAGCGGCTTCCTCTGGCACGTCCTGCGGCTGCCGACCGTGTTCTTCAGCCAGCGCTTCGCGGGGGACATCAGCTCGCGGGTGGCGATCAACGATCGCGTGGCGCAACTGCTCTCGCGCGACCTGGCGACCAACGCCCTGGGCGCCCTGATGGTCGTCTTCTTCGCCGCCATCCTCCTCCAGTACGATGCCATGCTGACCCTGGTCGGCCTCGGCGTGGTGTCGCTCAACGTGGTCGCCCTGCGCTACGTCTCCCGGCGGCGGGTGGACGGCAACCGCCGGCTCGCCCAGGATCAGGGGAAGCTCCTGGGCACCGCGATCGGCGGCCTGCAGACGATCGAGACCCTGAAGGCGACCGGCGGCGAGTCCGACCTGTTCACGCGCTGGGCGGGCTTCCAGGCGAAGGTGGTCAACGGCCAGCAGGAGCTGGAGCGCTACTCCCAGATCCTCGACGCCGTCCCGCCGCTGCTCTCGGCGATCAACACGGCTTTGATCCTCGGCCTCGGCGGCCTGCGGGTGATGAACGGCAGCCTCACCCTCGGCGGGTTGGTCGCCTTCCAGCTTCTGATGGCGGCGTTCGTGGCCCCGATCAACCGGTTGGTGAGCCTGGGCGGCCGGCTGCAGACGGTCGAGGGGGACATGAACCGGCTCGACGACGTCCTGCGCTACCGGATCGATCCCGGCGTGGCGAGCGGCGCGGGCGAGCTCCCACCAGCAGGAGCCCCCGTCCGGCTGAACGGCTCCCTGGAGCTGCGCGAGGTCGCCTTCGGCTACAGCCGGCTCGATCCACCGCTGATCGAAGGGCTCGACATCCGCCTGAAGCCCGGTTCCCGGGTCGCCCTGGTGGGGGGCTCGGGGAGCGGCAAATCGACCATCTCCAGGCTGGTGACCGGCCTTTACGAGCCCTGGAGCGGCGACATCCGGTTCGACGGCCGCCAGCGGCACGACTTGCCGGCGGGGGTGCTGACCAGCTCGCTCGCCGCGGTCGACCAGAACGTCTTCCTGTTCGAGGGGACGGTGCGGGAGAACCTCACCCTCTGGGACGCGACGATCCCGTTGGCGGAGGTCGTGGCGGCGGCCAAGGACGCCTGCATCCACGAGGACATCGCGGCGCGCCCGGGGGGCTATGAGAGCCTGGTCGAGGAGGGGGGGGGCAACTGGAGCGGCGGCCAGCGCCAGCGGCTGGAGATTGCCCGCGCCCTGGTGGGCCGCCCTGCGCTGATGGTCCTCGACGAGGCCACCAGTGCCCTTGACCCGACCACCGAGAGCCGGATCGACGAGAACCTGCGGCGGCGAGGGTGTACCTGCCTGATCGTCGCCCATCGCCTGAGCACCATCCGCGACGCCGACGAGATCATCGTCCTCGAGAAGGGGAAGGTGATGCAGCGCGGCTCCCACGACGATCTCAAGGGGGTCGAAGGCCCCTACGCCCGGTTGATCAGCGCGGAGTGACCATGCCGTCCCTCGATCGAGCCCTGGCGGAGAGCGAGGAGATCCGGCTCGCCGGCGGCAACGTTCCCCTGCGCCTCGACTCCTCGCACGGCGCCTGGTTCGTCGAGGCCGGACGGGTCGAGGTGTTCGCCGTGGCGGAGGGTGGGGAAGGGACCCGGATCCACCTCTGCTCGGCGGCCTCCGGCCAGCTCTTCTGCGGAGTCGAGGACGCCGGTCCCTTCAGTCTCCTCGCCGTGGGGCACGCCGGCACGCGCCTGCGGTGGCTCCCCGCGGACCGCGTCCGGGAGCTGGCCCAGGACCCGGCCACGGCCGCCGATCTCGCGGCGCGGCTCGACGGCTGGCTGGCGGGTTTCCTCGACGGGGTGCCCCGCGCCGCCGGCCCCAAGCTCTTCGCGGAGCTCCGCCCGGAGGGCGAGACTCACCTCGCGGGGGCCGGCGAGGCGGTGCGCGCGCAGGCGGGGGTCGTCTGGGTACGCCACCTCGAGGGGAGCTCCCGGCTGCTCGGCGAAGCGGAGCTCGCCCTGGCCGGCGGCGACCCCTTCCCCCTGCCGGAGGGGCTCTGGCTGGTGAGCGCCGGCGAGGCGCGGCTCGCCGCCGTCGCCACCCCCGCCCTCCTGACGGAAGGGGAGCTCTGGCCGGGTCTCGCCCGCTTCCTCCGCCTTGGTCTCGGCTACGTCGCCCTCCACGGTGAGAGGGTGGAGCGGCAGGACCGCGAGCGCCTCGAGCGCCGGTTCGACCTCGACCGCGCGAGCCTCCGGGGCGCCTACGCGCGGCTGGCTTCCGTCCTCCTGCCGACGGACGGGGCGGGCGCTCCCTTCCAGGCCGGGCCGGGTTCCGACCCGCTGCTCGCCGCCTGCATCCTGGTCGGTCAGGCCCAGGGCATCCCCGTCCGTGCGCGGGCCGACGCGTCGGCCGGGGGCAAGCTGGAAGAGCGCCTCACCCAGATCTGTACCGCCTCCAGGGTCCGCTCGCGCCGGGTGATTCTGCGCGACGACTGGTGGCGGCGCGACAACGGGCCCCTGGTCGGCTTCCTCACCCTCGATTCCGATCCGAAGAGCAAGCGCCCGGTCGCCCTCCTGCCCGTCTCGGCCAGGGCGTACGAGATGGTCGATCACGAGGCCGGGACGCGAATCCGCGTCGACGCCGCCGTCGCCGAGAGCCTGAGCGGCGATGCCCACATGTTCTATCCGCCCTTCCCCGAGCGCCCCCTCGGGCTG
>DASWQX010000425.1:0-7786 GCA_036403495.1 Thermoanaerobaculia bacterium | reverse complement strand
CGGCCTGGTGCTGGCGGTGGTGGGGCTCGGCGGCTGCCTGGTGTTCGGGTTCATGAACGAGGCGAACCGGTCCCAGCTCTGGCACTCCTGGCTGGTCGGGTCGCTCTTCGTCCTGAGCATCGCCCTGGGTGGGCTCTTCTTCGTGCTCATCCATCACGCCACACAGGCGGGCTGGAGCGTGGTGCTGCGGCGGATCGCCGAGCACGTCATGGGCACTCTGCCCTTCCTGGCGCTCCTCTTCCTGCCTCTCATCCTCTTCGGCATGGGCGACCTCTTCCACTGGAGCCACGGCGAGGCGGTCAAGCAGAACGCCCTCCTCCGCCACAAGCAGCCGTACCTCAACATGACGTTCTTCGTGATCCGCAACGGGGTCTACTTCGGCGTCTGGTCCGCCATGGCGTACTGGTTCGGCCGGCAGTCGCAGCTCCAGGACAAGACCGGCGACCAGGACCTCACCCGGCGGATGCGGCGGGTGAGCTCTCCGGGGCTGATCGTGTTCGCCCTCACGGTGACCTTCTTCGCCTTCGACTGGCTGATGTCGCTCCAGCCGGAGTGGTACTCGACGATCTTCGGCGTCTACTTCTTCGCCGGCTCGGCCATGGCCTTCTTCGCCTTCCTGTCACTGGCGATGATCGCGGCGCGGCGCGCCGGCCTGCTGACCGAGGTGGTGAACGCCGAGCACCAGCACGACGTCGGCAAGCTGCTGTTGACCTTCGTCGTCTTCTGGACCTACATGGCGTTCTCCCAGTACCTGCTCATCTGGTACGCCAACCTGCCGGAGGAGACCGTTTTCTTCGCCCATCGGATCGTCGGCTCCTGGCGTGCCGCCGGTGCCGCTCTCGCCCTCGGCCATTTCGTGGTGCCGTTCTTCTTCCTCCTGCCGCGCACCGTCAAGCGGAACGCCACGGCTCTCGCGGTGGCGGCGACGTGGTTGCTGGCCATGCACCTGCTTGATCTATACTGGCTCGTGATGCCCAATCTCCATCCGGCCGGCATGGCTCCCACCGTGCTCGACGCAATGGCCCTGATCGGCTGCTGCGGTGTGTTTCTGGCGGCTTTCGGCGCTGCGCTCAAGCGCCAGGCGCTGATCCCCCTGCGCGATCCGCGCCTGCCGGAATCGCTCACCTTTGAAAATGTCTGATAGGAGCTCCTCAATGTCCAAGTACCTCACGGCCCTGACCGGCCTAGCCGTCTCGCTGACCCTTGCCTCCGGCGCCGCCTTCGCCGGCGACGTCACCGGCACCATCACCTACACCGGCAAGGTCCCCACCTTGAAGCCCATCGCCATGGATGCGGACCCGGTCTGCAAGGCCAAGCACTCGGCCCCGGTGCCGAGCGAGGCGCTGGTGCTCGGCGCCGGCAACACCATGGGCAACGTCATGGTGCGGGTCAAAGGCCCCGTCCAGGGTTCCTTCCCCGTTCCGGCGACGCCGGTGGTGGTCGACCAGAAGGGCTGCCAGTATCACCCGCACGTGCTCGGGCTGCGCGTCGGCCAGACCTTGCAGCTGCGCAACTCGGACGGCCTGCTGCACAACGTACATGCCCTGCCCAAGGTCAACACGCCGTTCAACATGGCGATGCCGGCCAACCGCCTGACGGCGGACTCCAAGTTCGGCAAGGAAGAGGGCATGTTTCTGATCAAGTGCGATGTCCACGGCTGGATGACCGCCTACGCCGGCGTCTTCGCCAACCCTTTCTTCTCGGTCACGGGCACGGACGGCAAGTACACGATCTCGGGGCTGCCGCCGGGCACCTACGAGATCGAGGCCTGGCACGAGAAGCTGGGTACCCAGACCACGAAGGTGACCGTCGCCGCCGGCAAGCCCGCCGCCGCCAACTTCTCGTTCGCGCCGCCGGCGAAGTGACGGAACGGCCGACCGCACGAATGACCGCGTAAACACGCTCAGCGATTCAGGGAGAGCCATGGCTACACTCGAAACCGCGCCCGCTCACGAAGCCGAGCACGAGCACGCCGAGCACCCGCATCTGGGCTTCTGGCGCCAGTACGTGTTCTCGACCGACCACAAGGTCATCGGCATCCAGTATGCGGTGACCGGTCTGCTGTTCCTGTTCTTCGGCTTCTGCCTGGTCATGCTGATGCGCTGGCAGCTCGCCTTTCCCGGCCGCGCGCTGCCGTGGCTCGGCAAGATCCTCGGCGAGGCCCGCATGCCCGGGGGCACCATGCTGCCCGAGTTCTACAACGAGCTCGGCGCCATGCACGGCACCATCATGGTGTTCCTCGGCGTCGTGCCGCTCGCGGTCGGCGGCTTCGGCAACTTCGTGCTGCCGCTGCAGATCGGCGCCCCCGACATGGCGTTCCCGCGGATCAACATGGCGAGCTACTGGTCGTACTTCCTGGGTGGCGTGACCATGCTGTTGAGCTTCTTCGTGCCGGGTGGCGCCGCCCAGTCCGGCTGGACCTCGTATGTGCCGCTGTCGGTCCTCGCCGGCCAGGGCCAGACGGTGTGGCTCATCGGCATGACGTTCCTCATCACTTCTTCCCTGCTGGGCGCGGTCAACTTCATCACCACCACCATCCAACTGCGCGCCCCCGGGCTCTCCTGGATGCGCCTGCCGTTCTTCGTCTGGGCGCAGCTGGTGACCTCGTTCCTTCTCCTGCTCGCCTTCCCGCCGCTCGAGGCCGCGGGATTCATGCAGTTGATGGACCGGGTGGCCGGCTCGAGCTTCTTCATGCCGACCGGCCTCGTGGTGAGCGGCCAGCACGTGGCCTACACCGGCGGCGGCAACCCGCTCCTCTGGCAGCACCTGTTCTGGTTCCTGGCCCACCCCGAGGTCTACGTGCTGATCCTGCCGGCCTTCGGGATCGTGGCGGAAGTGATCGCCAACAACACCAGGAAGCCGCTCTTCGGCTACAAGATCATGGTGTACTCGCTCTGGTTCCTGGGCTTCATGTCGTTCGTCGTCTGGGCGCACCACATGTTCTTCACCGGCATGGGCACCACGATGGCGGCCTTCTTCCAGACCACAACGATGATCATCTCGATCCCCTCGGTGGCGCTCCTGACCTCGCTCCTGATCTCGCTATGGGGCGGCTCGATCCGCTTCACCACGCCGATGCTCTTCGCGCTCGCCTTCCTGCCGATGTTCGGCATCGGCGGCCTGACCGGCCTGCCGCTAGGGCTCGCGGCCGCCGACATCCCGCTCCATGACACGTACTACGTGATCGGGCACTTCCATTACGTGGTGGCGCCGGGCACTCTCTTCGCGCTCTTCGCCGGCATCTACTACTGGTTCCCCAAGGCCACCGGGCGGAAGATGAGCGATCGCCTGGGCAGGCTCCACTTCTGGCCGTCGCTGGTGTTCATCAACGGCATCTTCATGCCGATGTTCATCATCGGCCTGGCGGGCGTGTCCCGCCGCCTCTACGACGGCGGGGCCTCCTACGACTTCGCCAAGCCCGTCCTCCACTGGAACGTGTTCATGTCGTTCTCGGCGTGGGGCCTGGCGATCTCCCAGATTCCCTTCATCTACAACTTCTTCCGCAGCATCAAGCACGGCGAGAAGGTGGGGGACAACCCCTGGGATGCGACGACCCTGGAATGGGCGGCGCCCTCGCCGCCGCCGCACGGTAATTTCATCACCGCCCCCGCGGCGTACCGCGGGCCCTATGAGTACAGCGTCCCGGGACACCCTGGGGACTTCACGCCGCAGTTCATGTCGGCACAGCAGGGGGCCTGAGGAGCGCCATGGAGATTCCTTACACCGTCGCGGAGCGGCCCGACACCGGGCTCAACAACGGCAAGATCGGCATCTGGCTGTTCCTGGCCTCCGAGGTCATGCTCTTCGGAGCCCTCTTTGCCACCTATCTCATGCTGCGCATCGGCGCCGTCACGTGGCCGCGCGGCGACTCGATCCTCAACGTGCCGCTCGCCACGGTCAACACCGTGGTGCTGATCTCGTCGAGCGTCACCATGGTGATGGCCTGGGCGTCGCTCAAGCGCAACGACTTCGGCAAGTTCCGCCTGTTCCAGGGCCTGACGGTGCTGGCCGGGTTCGGCTTCCTGACCATCAAGTTCATCGAGTACTCGGCCAAGTTCCACCATGGCCTGCTGCCGAGCAAGAACACGTTCCTGGCGATCTACTTCCTGCTCACCGGTCTCCACGGGCTGCACGTCATCGGGGGCATGGCGGTCAACGGCTATCTCTGGGGCCCGGGCGCCAAGCTCTGGAAGACCGATCCCGAGCACTTCACCAACCGGGTGGAGAACTCCGGGCTGTTCTGGCATTTCGTCGATCTGGTCTGGATCTTCCTCTTCCCCGTTCTCTACCTGCTCTAGAGATCTCAGGAGCCTGCGCCATGGGTGACCACGCCAATCATGCCGACATCGACCGTCAAGTCAGGACCTACGTCCTGATCTTCGTCACTTTGATGGCTCTCACCATCATCACGGTGACGATTTCGCGGCTCCATCTGCCGATCCCCGCCGCCATCGCGATCGCCCTGATCGTGGCCACGATCAAGGGTGGGCTCGTCGCCAGCTACTTCATGCACCTGCTCTCCGAGCGGAAGCTGATCTATTGGGTGCTCGGGTTCACCGTCCTCTGCTTCTTCACCGTGTTGCTGCTGCCGCTGTGGTCGCACTTCGACCCGATCCACACGCTCCAAATGATCCACAACTGATCGCGCCATGGGCCTCAAGAGCTTTCACATCGTTTTCATCGCCTGCGCGACAGCCCTGGCGTTCCTGGTCGGCGCCTGGGTCCTGGGCGCCTCCGCGCTCTCGGGAGCGCCGCGCCTCCTCGCTGGCTTCGGCGCCTTTGCCGTGGGCGTGGGCCTGATCGTCTACGAGGCCTGGTTCCTGCGCTATTCGAAGAGGCCGCGATGAGAACGGGCTTGGCGGTGGTTCTCCTCGCAGCTCTCGGCGCCGTTCCCGCTGCCGCCTGCGAGGTCTGCTACGGCGCCGCGGACAGCGGCTCGCCGCTCATCAGCGGGACCCGCCTCGGAGTCTTCCTGCTTCTCGCGGTCACCGCGGGTGTGCTCGGTGCCTTTGCAAAGTTCTTCTTCTACCTGCGTAACCGCGCTCGCCAGGCCGAGAACGAGCAGATCACCTCGGAGTGGGCCCAATTCCAGCGGAGGTCTTTGACATGATGGAACGGTGGCTTCCCCTGAACGCCTCGGCGCACGGAGCCCAGATCGACAGCGCTCTCAGTTGGGTGCACTGGTTGATGGCGGTTTTGTTCGTCGGCTGGATTGCCTTCTTCATCATCGCCCTCTGGCGTTTCCGCCGCGCGCGGAATCCGGTGGCCAGCTACACCGGCGCGACCAGCCATGCCTCGAGCTGGCTCGAGGGCGTCGTGGCGCTGGCCGAGGCGATCTTGCTGATCGGCCTGTCGGTCCCGCTCTGGGGGGATCGCGTCGCGCGGTTTCCGGCGCCGAAGGACGCTCTCGTGGTGCGGGTGGTCGGCGAGCAGTTCGCCTGGAACGTCCACTATCCCGGCCCGGACGGCGTCTTTGGCCGGACCTCGATCGACAAGATCGACGTCCAGAGCAACCCGCTGGGCCTCGACCGCAGCGACCCCGCGGCGAAGGATGACGTCACCACGGTCAATCAGCTCCACCTGCCGGTGGGCAAGCCGGTGATCGTCTATCTGAGCAGCAAGGACGTGATCCACAGCTTCAACGTCCTCGAGTTCCGCATCAAGCAGGACGCCGTACCGGGGATCGTCATCCCGGTCTGGTGGGTGCCCACCATCACCACCGCCGACATGCGCAAACGCCTCGGCAAACCCGACTTCGTCTACGAGATCGCCTGTGCCCAGCTCTGCGGCCTCGGCCACTACAAAATGCGGGGCTTCGTCACCGTCGAAGAGCCGGCGGAGTTCCAGAAGTGGATGGACGAACAGGTGAAGGCGCAGGCGTCGACCGGGGACGATATCTTCAATTAGGGAGCCCGCGTCCCGAAGACCTTCGGTGTCGGCATCCGGGCACGAATCTCCTCAAGCGCCGTGGCGGTGACCACCGCCACGCCGTTCTTCTCGCACCAGCTTTCGACCGCCCTGGTCACCATGCCGCGCACGAAGGCCGGGATGCGTTGCATGCGCTCCCTGGCCTCGGGCTCCCAGCGCAGGGCCGCCATCGCAGGCATCGCCGGCTGGCCGTACTCGCTGCTGGCGGTGCCGGGAATGCCGGCGACATCGGCCGAGCGCAGGCGATCGACCGCCGGCTGGAGCGTGCCGGGTTGGTGGGTGCAGAGCGGATCCTCGGCCATCACGTCGCCGGTCATGCCGTAGGCGCGGGCGCGGCAGCCGCCGCACAGGGAGTTGAGCTCGCAGGGGCCGCAGCGGCCGCCGAGTTGATTGCGCTGGCGGATCTGGGTGAACAGCTCCGAGGAGTCCCAGATCTCGCGCAGGCCCGTCTCGCCCAGGTTTCCCGCGAAGAGCGGCAGATACGGGCAGGGGGTGACGTCTCCGTTGGGACGAATGCCGAGGTAGTGGGTGCCCGCCGGGCAGCCGCCGGCGCCGCCTCCGAAGCTCTTGGGAAACGGGGCCGGGGAGTCCGCGGAGAGCAGCGTGCGGACGAAGTGCGGGGCGCACTTGGCGTTGACCAGCATCTTCGAGGCCCAGCGGCGCTGGATCTCCGCGAGCTGTGCCAGCACCTGGTCGTACTCGGCGGGGGAGAGGTCGCTGACGAAGGACCCGCGTCCGCTCGGCACGAGGAAGTAAAGGTTCCAGACCTTGGCGCCGAGCTCGTCGTGGGCGAAGGCGGCGATCGCCTCGAGCTCGTCGCGGTTGTGGGCGCCGACCGTCGTCTGCACGATGAACGGCAGGCCCACGCGGGTGAGGATCTTGGCACCCTCGACCGTGTTCTGCCAGGCGCCGCGCACGCGACGGAAGGCGTCGTGGCGCTGGGGATCGAGCGCGTCGAGCGACAGCGCCAGGCCGCGCACGCCCTCAGCCGCGAGAATCCGCGCCAGGTTCTCGGTGATCTTGACGCCGTTCGTTCCGACGACGGCCCACAGACCTTTGGCGACGCCGTAGCGGACGATCTCGACGATGTCGCGGCGCAGCAGGGGCTCGCCGCCGGTCAGGATGGTCACGCACTCGGGCGCGAAGGCGGCGATCTCGTCGATCACCCGGTAGCACTGCTCGGTCGACAGCTCGCTGCGATCGGCGAAGGCCGGGGTCTTGACCTTGCCGGGGCCGGCGTCCAGATAGCAGTGCTCACAGGCGAGGTTGCAGCGGTAGGTGAGGTTCCACGACACCACGTAGGGCCGTGCGAAAGCCGCCGCGGCGTCCACGGCTCACATCCCGAACCGCGCCCGCGCGTCGGCGAGCACCGTCTCGTCGATTACTTGGTGCCCGTTCTCCCGAGCCACCATCTCGATCCCGGCGCGCGCCATCGGGCGCACCATCTCGGGGATCGATTCCAGCCTGGCCAGGGCTCCCGGCGTCCACTCCGGACCTTCCGGTGTAGCGGCCTGGGCTCCGGGCTGGGCGGTCCCGCCGAGCATGGCGGAGAAGGGACAGCGGCCGGTCGAGGCCGAAGCCTCTCCCGATGCCGCCATGCCCGGATTGGCGATCGCCGCGGCGGCGGCCGGGCCGATGCGCACTCCGAGGGAGCGCACCATGTCGGTCTCGTGCTGGTTGGTCAGCATCGCCATCTCGTAGCCGCACTCCGGGCACTCGTAGACGACGGAGAGCGAGCCCGGCTCGTTTTCCTCGGTGGCGCGCAGGCGCATCTGGCTGTCGCAGGGGACGCAAAGGAACTTCATGGCACCTCCAGGGCGTGGATCAGGTTGCGGGCGACCTCGGCGAGCGCCACGGC
>DASWQX010000424.1:0-3429 GCA_036403495.1 Thermoanaerobaculia bacterium | reverse complement strand
GCGATCGCCTCATTGAGCGTGGCGTTGAACAGCACGAAGAGGAGCGGCACGACGAAGGCCACGAAGCGGTTGGCGCGGATCAGGAGATCGCCGTCCCAGGCGTCGCCGCCCACGTAGACGTCATAGGCGCAGTAGAGGAGGACGACCGCCGCGGGCAGGAGCAGCCGCCGGTTGCGCCGCAGGAAGGCGCCGGTGCCGACGGCAGCGACGAGGAACACCGCCAGGTGCTCGCGCAGGAAGGTGACGAACACCGAGAGCCCGCGCAGCAGCCGCACGGCGAGCGGCACGCCGGTGAGCTTGAGGTAGTAGGTGTTCGGCAGGATGTCGTGGAAATAGAACCAGCGGAAGAGGCCGTAGGCCAGCGTCATGGCGCAGAACACGCCGAAGCCGGCGAGCCACCCCCGCGTCCGCACCTGCCAGAAGCCGCGCCGCAGCAGCACGTAGAGCTGCACCGCGGCGACCAGCAGCAGCATGTCCATCCGCAACAGGAACGCCGCGGCGCAGACGAGCCAGAGGGCGAAATTGCGGTCGCGCCCGGCACCTCCAGCGTCGGCGTCAGCAGTCGTCAGCGCCAATTGGACGGCGAGCACGGCCAGCAGCGCCTGGAGGCCGGTCTCCATCCCCATCAAAGCCCAGTAGGCGAGCGGATAGTAGAAGGCGGTGAGGACCGCCGCCGGCAGCCCGGAGCGAGCCCGCTCGGGAGAGAAGTGATCGAGCATCAGCCGGCGGACGGCGATCACGGTGCCGGCCAGGGTGAGCAGCGAGAGGAGCTGGACGAACAGGCTGCGCAGCCGCAGCACCACCGGCAGCGCGTTGACCGGGATCATCAGGAAGGTCCAGAGCGGGTGGGTGAACCCCTCCACCGGCGCTCCCCAGCGGGCCCAGTTGAGGCCATGGCCTTCGACCAGGTTGCGGGCGTAGGTCATCGAGATCATCGCGTCGTCGAACAGGCAGAAGTAGCGCCGGCCGTCGACGTCGAAAGACGAGCGATGGATGAACCAGCCGGCCCAGAGCCCGAAGACGAGCAGCAGGACGGCGAGGCCGGCGGCGGAACGGAGAAAGCTCCGGGAAGAAGGCTGATCCATTCTAGGTCCTTGCTTGATCTTGATGGAAAAAAGTGCGGAAAGGTTGCCAATAGCGGCCGGCCAGCGCGCCGGCGGCGAGCGCGGCAGCCACCAGCGAGGCGAAGAAACGCGCCCAGCTCGCCGGCGCGCAGAGCCAAGCCACCAAGGCGAAGAGCGGCAGCGGCACGAGGTAGAGCAGGGCGAAGTCACCGAGGAGTGTACGGAAACGGGGGCCGAACCGTCGCGCGACCTCCCACGCCATGACCAGGTTCCCCACCAGCAGATAGTTCGCGGCCCCCATGCCGGCGGCGCCGAAGCGGCGGGTGAGAAAGATGCCGAAGCCGATCAGCGAGGCCAGGTTGAGCAGCTCGATCGCGAACCACCGACGGTCCCGGTGATCGGCCTTGAGCATCTCGCCGCCCAGCATTGTGAACTGATCGAAGAACGGGACGAACGCGAGCACCCGCAGGTAGGGCGCCGCGGCCGGCCAGTTCTTGCCCAGCAGGATGCCGACCACCCGCTCCGAGTTGAAGAACAGGAAGTAGCTGGCCACAACCTGGCACCCCAGGAGCTGGACCGTGCTGAGGCGGAAGAACTCGACGAACTTCGGCGGGGCGTCGAGATACTCCATCAAGGTCGGAAAGAACGCCCGCGGATAGACGATCGTCGCCACCAGAAAGGCGATGACCCAGGCGCGGAAATAGAGCCCGACCGTGGCCGGATCGCGGAACCAGTCGATGATGTAGATGTCGATGTAGGTGACGAGCTGCAGCGTCAGCCAGATCAGGCCGAGAAGGAAGCTCCGCCGCACCAGGTCGGTCGCCAGATCGGGCTCGAATTTCAGCGGAATCTTCCCCCACGCCTTCGACCACGAATAGCCGGCGAGGAGCGTGGCGCCGACGAGGTCGCCGATCACCAGGCTCCAGTAGCCCCAGCCGAGCCAGGCGAGCCCCACGGCGACGGCGGCGATGGCGACGCCACGCGCGATCTCGGGAGCCACCAGGTTGCCGATCGTCAGCTCGCGCTCGAAGAAGGCCCGCGGCACCCCCGCAAGGCCGTCCAGCAGCACCCAGAAGGCCAGCACCCGGAGGGCGGAAGGTAGCTCCGGCGACAGCCGACTGAAGATGGGTGCCGCGCCGATCAGCGCCAGGGTGATCAGGGCGCCGAGGACGGTGGTGATCGCGAGCACGGTGCCGTAGGGGCGGCGCTTGTCGCGCACGAGCTGGTAGGGGAGGCCGAGATCGCGGACGGCCGAGGCGATGGTGACGATCCGCAGCGCCAGCTCATAGACGCCGTGCCCCTGGGGAAGGATCAGGTGGGCGAGCGCGATCTTGGCGCCAAAGTTGATCCCCAGCCGGGCGAGCTGGATGACGTAGGAGGCGAAGGTCGAGCGGAGGACGCGCTGCTCGGTGGTGCCGCCGCCCGGGCCCTCGCCGCCCTCGCCGGGAGAGGGGGGAAAGACTTCGTCTAGAGAAGATTCGCCCAGCGCGCCCATTGTTCGGTCAGATCCATGCCGGTCTCGAAGTCGAAGGCCGGCCGGTAGCCCAGGAGCCGCTTGGCCTTGTCGATGCGGACGTAGGTGCGCGGGCGGAGGAAGCCGATCATCTCGGGCGTCAGCGGGTGGATCGGCAGCTCGGCGGCTGGGGCGGCGGCGCGTCCGCCGCCGCCGAGACCGGCCTTGATCCGCCGCTGCACGCTCTCCGGCAGGACCGTGCTCGCCATCTCGCGCAGCCAGACCCCCTCGCGCGTGCGCTCGATCCGCTCGCGGATCGGCTGCTCGCCCTTGAGGATGCGGAGGGCCTCGCCCACCATGCGCGGCTGGGAGCGCTTCCAGCGGCGCCAGTGGGCGAGCGCCTCGGCCTCGGTCATGTCGACCGTCCGCCGCTCGCCGCCGAGCATCCGCTCGAAGCGGCCGTAGAGCTCGCGCCAGGTCACCGGCTCCTCGCCGGAGATCAGGAACGCCTCCCCCACCGCCGCGTCGCGGACCGCCGCGAGGAGCATTGCGCTCACCAGGTCGTCGACGTAGACGGCGTTCCCCAGGCCATCGCCGCCATTGACCAGGATCTGCCGGCCGCTCTTGAGGGCGCGCAGCACCGACTCCGTCCACACCCCGCCGTAAGGGCCGTAGACGGCGGTCGGCTGCAGCACGGCCACCGGCAGCCCCGAGGAGAGGGCGATCTGCTCGGCCTCCAGCTTGCTGTCCGAGTAGGGATTGCCGAAGCGGCGCCGCGGCGCGGTCTCGTCGAGGTCGCCGTCGGTGGTCTGGCCGTAGACCATCAGCGTGCTCAGATAGACGGCGCGGCGGACGCCGGCGGCCCGCGAAGCCTCCAGCACCCGCCGAGTCCCCTCGCGGTTCACCCAGGAG
>DASWQX010000423.1:0-2974 GCA_036403495.1 Thermoanaerobaculia bacterium | reverse complement strand
CTCGTTTTTCCAGGTTCAAAGCCTGCTGCCCCTGCTGCATTCCGGCGGGACCAGCCCAGCCGCTCGCGGACCTCAATCAGCCCGCCAATTCGAAACCCATTCTTAAGCCCATTGGGCTCTTCACCCAGGGCACCTATAACGCAAATTCTTCTGACCCGAGCCAGGATAGCTCCGCCACCTTCACAGGCACCGATACGAACGGATCACCGATGACCATTCGAATCATCGGTAACGCCACGCCCAGCGCCGTTTCCAAGGTCATCGTCACTCAGGCCATCGTCTCCGGCGGTAAGTGAAGAGCGCATGGGCGCTAAAGTCACAGCAGCTTTTGACGAGCGTTACCAGCTCTCAGGAGGACCGATCATGCAGCGTATTTCGCCGTTCGTCTTCGATCTCGCGGGGACCCCGCCCCAGGCGGTGGTCCAGGGAGGCAAGATCCAAGAGGCTAAGCAGAGCACGTTTCCAGCGCTCGCCTGCAACGTTCTCGCCGTCTTTCTCGTCACCCTCGAGCCCGGCGCCGTTCGCATTCCACATTGGTATCCGGATGCCTCGGAGCTCGACTACTGCCTTCAGGGGAAGGCCCATTTCGAGGGGTGAGACAGATCGCTGGGCCAGGCACCTTTCGAAACAGAAAGCAGTCCGTCAGAACCAGGTCGATCGATCTCAGGAGAATTATGAATGTCCAGCCGTCGTAGCAGGTCCTTCTTGTTCCTCGCGCTCGCGGCCTGCATGCCGCTCTCCGCCCGCGCTCAGAAGCCGGCGTGCAGCACGGCAACCCTTCAGACGTCGAGCGGTCCGGTCTGCGGTATGATGTCGACAGCCCCCATTATGGGATCGAAACCCGTTACGGCTGCCGCCTATCTCGGTATTCCCTATGCCGAGCCGCCCGTCGGTTCCCTGCGCTGGCAATACCCAAAGCCATTCAAGGGCTCCGCCCCTCTGCGGGCGACGGCATACGGCAACTCATGCCCTCAAACCGTTGTACCCAACGGGCATGCTTCGCCCGGCGACCGCTGCGCGGAGGGCCAGACGCTGGGTCCCGGCGAGAGCGAAGATTGCCTCTACCTCAACGTCTGGGTGCCCGGCGGCGCGACGGAGAGCTCGCGGCTGCCCGTGATGGTGTTCATCCATGGCTGTAATTTCGATCATGGCTCGAGCACCGGAGGCACCTCCGCCTCGTCGAGCCCGCCCAGCGGGAACCTGTACGACGGCACCTATCTCGCGGCCGCGGGCCAAGTGGTCGTGGTGACCCTCAATTACCGCTTGGGCGCCCTCGGCTTCCTTGGCCACGACGGCAAGTACAACTTCGGTTTCGCCGATCAGATCCTGGCGCTCCAATGGGTGCGGACGAATATCGCCAAGTTCGGCGGCAATCCGGACAACGTGACGCTGTTCGGCGAGAGCGCGGGCGCAAAATCGGTCGGGCTCCATGTGCTCTCCAGCCCCAAGAGCGCGGGTCTCTTCCAGGCGGCCATCATGGAAAGCAACGCGCTCGCTTTGCCTTACAAGAACACCTCCCAAACCCAGACCCTGAGCAGCGCGTTCTGTGGCTCGGCTCCGGCTCTGTGCACGACGACGACGACTGCCTGCGACCTTGTCAAAGCGCAGGAGAGCTTCCTGAGAGCGCAGCCCCTGAGCTTCGCGAGCATCTCCAACTTCCTCTGGACACCGACCGTCGACCACGTATACATCACCGGCCAGCCGATGGCCTCAGCCGCCAGCCTCAGCGTACCGCTCGTCCTGGGAACCAACCACGATGAGGGGGTGATCTTCGTCTATCAAGCCGAGGGGCGGGCCCCGAAGTCAGACAATCCTCCCAATCCCGCTGTGTATACGCGGCTCCTCAGGCAACAGTTCGGCGCCGCCAATGCCAAACGGATTCAATCGCTGGAGCGATACGCCTGCGGCGCGTCCGCCGACTGCTCCAGCGAGCTCGTCAACATGGTGACCGATTTCTCTTTCGTTTGCGCGAATCGCCACCTGGCGATCCAGGCGACCCAGGGAGCGAATGCCCAGGCTCTCTACGTCTATCAATTCGATCAGGTCTCGAGCTTCAATCTCTGGCGCTTCGCAAAGCCCCATGTGCCGCAGTGCAACAAGCTAGTCTGTCACACTGACGAGCTCCCGTACGTCTTCAACTCGACCTGGCAATTTGGGAACAAGATCCCCTTCAATCCGCGGGAGGAGTCCCTCGCTCGAACGATCGGAGGCTACTGGACAAGCTTCGCCCAGGGCCGGAGTCCGGGCAGTACCTGGCCTCTCTTCAAGCCTCACCACACCGATCTCCTGCTGAAGGAGCGCTCCACGGCAGCGGACGATCCACTGAACGCCACCGCCAACTGCTCGACCCTTTGGGACGATATCGGCTATGAGACGCCGGAGCTCTTGACCCGCCTCTTCGACGCGCTCGAGCTCGGCAAGAAAAGGTAACGGAGCCACCTCTTGAGCTGAGGGGAGAAATCGAATGTCCAACCACCGCATCATGTTCCTCTTGTTCTTCGCCCTGGCGCCATGGGGGTCGCTTGTCGCCTGGGCTCAAAAGCCGGCGTGCAGCACCGGAACCATTCAGACGTCGAGCGGCCTGGTGTGCGGCACGACATCGAGCGTCACCATCGCGGGACCGGGAGCCGTCACGGCTGCCTCCTATCTGGGCATTCCCTACGGCGTGCCGCCCACCGGTTCTCTGCGCTGGCAATACGCGGCGCCATTCAAAAGCTCCGGCACGCTGCAGGCGACCGCGTTCGGAAACGAATGCCCGCAATCCATCGCTACGTCCAGCGGCGGAGTCGTGCCAGCCATGAGCCAGTGCACGGATGGCCGAGTGCTGGGATCTGGCCAGAGCGAAGACTGTCTGTACTTGAATGTCTGGGTGCCGGACGGCGCCACGGCGAGCTCGCAGTTGCCTGTCATGGTGTTCATCCATGGCGGAGCCTTCGTCTCGGGTACGGGAGGAGCTCCCTCCAACGACCTGTAC
>DASWQX010000422.1:0-4007 GCA_036403495.1 Thermoanaerobaculia bacterium | reverse complement strand
TCCACCATCGCCGTCGTGCTGCTGATCTACAAGCCGGCGACCAGCCTGCCGGGGCTCGCCATCGTGCTGACCGGCATCCCCGTTTATTTCGCCTGGCGCCGCAAGTCCAGCTAACCCTTCCACGGAGGATCCACCGGATGTCGCTGACCCGAACGAAATCGATTGACAAACTGATCGCCGAAGGAGCGGTGACCGGCGAGGGGACGCTCAAGCGCACCCTCGGCCCGGGTGCGCTCGTCGCGCTCGGCATCGGCGCCATCATCGGCGCCGGTCTGTTCGTCCGAACCGCCGCGGCGATCGCCGACCGCGCCGGGCCGTCCGTGGTGCTCGCCTTCCTGGTGGCGGGCGTCGGTTGCGCCTTCGCCGGCCTGTGCTACGCCGAGTTCGCCTCGATGCTCCCGATCGCCGGCAGCGCCTACACGTACTCCTACGCCACCATGGGCGAGCTCGTGGCCTGGATCATCGGCTGGGACCTCTGCCTCGAATACGCCGTCGGCGCCGCCACGGTGGCGATCGCCTGGAGCGAGTACTTCAACCGGGTGCTCCATCTCGTGGGCATCGGCGCCATCCCCTACCAGTGGTGCCACTCGCCGATGGAGCGCATGGCGGCCGATCCGAGCGTGCATGGCATCATGAACCTGCCCGCGGTCGGCATCCTGCTCGTCCTCACCGCCCTCCTGGTGCGGGGCACGCAGGAATCGGCGTGGGTCAACAACATCATCGTGATCACGAAGGTCGCCATCGTGCTCATGGTCATCGTGCTCGGCTGGGGCTTCATCAACCCGGCGAACCACACGCCCTTCATCCCCGAGGCCACCCAGTACGTGGCGCCCACCGGCATCACGCACAACTACGGCGGCATCATGGGCATCCTGGGCGCGGCGGGCGTCGTGTTCTTCGCCTTCATCGGCTTCGACGCCGTGTCCACGACGGCACAGGAAGCGAAGAACCCGAAGCGCGACATGCCGATCGGCATCCTCGGATCGCTCGCGGTCTGCACGGTGCTCTACGTGCTGTTCTCGTACGTGCTGTCGGGCATCGCGACGGTCCAGGACTTCCGCACCGCCGGCCGCGAGGCCTCGGTCGCCTACGCGATCACCAAGTACATGCCGGGCTACGCGTGGCTGTCGAACTTCGTGACCGTCGCCATCCTCGCCGGCTTCTCGTCGGTGATCCTGGTCATGCTCCTCGGCCAGTCGCGCGTCTTCTACTCCATGAGCCACGACGGCTTGGTGCCGAAGGTCTTCTCCGAGGTGCACCCGCGCTTCAAGACGCCGTACAAGTCGAACTGGCTGTTCTTCGTCTTCACGGCGCTCTTCGCGGCCTTCCTGCCCGAGGACCTCGTGGGTGAGATGACCAGCATCGGAACACTCTTCGCGTTCATCCTGGTGTGCGCCGGCGTCTGGATCATGCGCGTCAAACGGCCCGACATCCCGCGCGGCTTCAAGGTGCCCTTGCTGCCGGTGACGGCGGTTCTCGGCATCGTGGTCTGCCTCTCGATGATCTACGGCCTGGGTTGGACCAACTGGGCGCGGCTCATCGTCTGGCTGCTGCTCGGGTTCATCATCTACTTCGGCTACAGCAGGAAGCACAGCCTGCTGGCGGGCAAGTAGCGACCCGACGCGGCAGCCTGCCGCTTGTCCAAGCTCTCGACCGGCCGGCCGCCAAGCCGGCCGGTTTCGTTTTTGGCATTAAGGCGGCGCAAGGTCAGCACGGTCACCTCCGGCGGCGTACCGAGGCGGAAGGGGATCCCCCAGTAGTTGGTCCCCGGATTGATGTAGAGCTGCGAGCCGTTCCGCCGGTGCTGCCCCATCGCATGCTCCAGGAAGGGGGAGGCCAGGCTCCAGCCCAACCGCGGGATCGCGATCTGGCCGTAGTGCGTATGCCCGCTCAGGGTGAGATCGACGCCGTGGTCGGCCAGGGCCGGCCAGAGCGCCGGGTTGTGGGCCAGCACCAGCGTGAAGACCCCCTGGGGTACCGCCGCGAGGGTGCGCTCGATGTCCGGCGCTACGGGTGAGCCGCGCCGGCCCGCGGGATCGCCGGTGCCGGCCACCCAAAAGCGCGCCCCGTTGCGCTCCAGCGGCACCGCGCGGTTCACCAGCACGGTCATCCCCATCGCCTCCAGCCCCTTATGGACCGCCGGCCACCCCGCGTAGACGTCGTGATTGCCGGGGATGGCGAACACGCCGAGCGGCGCGGAGAGCCCGTGGAAGGCCGCGGCGAACGGCTCGACGTCGCGGGCGTAGTCGTCCACCTGATCCCCGGTGACGGCGATCAGGTCCGGCCGGGCCTCGCGGACCGCCGCCGCCACCCGCGCCAGGTGGCGGCGCGAGGTGTGGGGGCCGACGTGGAGATCGGAGACCTGGACGATCCGCATCCCCTCGAGCCCGGCGGGCAGGTCGTCGACGCGCACGTCCAGGCGGCGGACCACGAGCCGGCGCGCCCCGGCATAGCCCAGCAGGGCGACCGCGGCTAGAATGACGGCGCTCAGCGCCAGCGCCCAGCGGCCCGACGGTCCGCCGGCGCCGAACGGCAGCCCGGCGGTGGCTCCGATCAGCCCGGAAATCGCGAGCAGGGGCAGGAAGAGCTGGGCGTACCAGAACGGGCGGACCAGGAAGAGGCGCCAGAACGCCGACGGATAGACCGCACGGCCGCGAGCGCGGATTATGCCCGCGATCGGTGCCACGGAAAGACAAGCCAGGCCCAGCACCGTGAGCCAGCCGCCAGGCAGCAGGGGGCGCAGCAGCCCTCCGACGATCAGCCAGCAGGTGGCAGTCCACAGGGTCAGGATGACGAGGAAACGCCAGTATGACTTCATGGACAGATCAACAACTTCGGAGTCCGTCCCTATTCTCCGTACAAAAAAAGACCCCGCTCCACGAGCGGGGTTTTGGAGGGAGGTTTGGAGAGGAGATTGTCTGTTGGGTTTGTTTCCGTCTCCACCTATCTATACGGAGCAACCTCCCCGAGTGTTTAGTCCGGCGGCCGGCTTCGCGGTTACATCCGGCAGACGCCGGAGCACATGGATGCGCCGTTGTCCGTCCAGACCCCGAAGATGCACGACTGCCCCTTGTACTTGGTGGTGTTGACGCAGCAGCCGTTGTAGACCCACTGGTTGGAGCCGTTGACGCACGCGGCGAAAGCCGGCCGGCTGGTGGTGACCAGGGACGAGAGGGCCAGGGCGGACACCACGAGAATGCCGCGGACGACGGTCATGGGCTTGAGCTTCATGCGATCGGCTCCTTTTCGAGGATCAGCGACCTGTATGGGCGCTTGCGTGGATGCCGAGCTTAATGAATTGTTGACTTGCCGACAAGCAGTAGAATCGACGATCGGACGGAAAGCCTTGGGAGGGAAACAGCCATGATCATCGCCACCTGGAACGTCAACTCGGTCCGCTCCCGCCTGGAGCGGGTGGTCGGCTGGACGGAGCGGGCGCGCCCGGACGTGCTCTGCCTCCAGGAGATCAAGACCACCGACGACCTTTTCCCCCTGGAGCCGTTCGCGGAGCTCGGCTATCACGTCGAGACCCTCGGCCAGAAGACCTACAACGGGGTTGCGATCCTCTCCCTCACGCCGATCACCAAGGTGGTCCGGAACCTGCCGGCCGACGAGCCCGGCGCCCCAAGCCGGCTGCTCGCCGGGACGGTGGACAAGGTCCGGATCGTCAACGTCTACGTACCCAACGGCCAGTCCCCGGAGAGCGACAAGTTCGTCTACAAGATGGACTGGCTGGCCCGCTTGCGCGCCTTCCTGGAGGAGACCGCCAAACCGGGCGATCCCCTGGTGCTGCTGGGGGACTTCAATATCGCCCCCGAGGAGCGGGACGTGCGCTACCCCGACCTCTGGCGGGGGCACATCCACTTCCACCCCAAGGAGCACGCGGCGCTCGCCCGCATCACCTCCTGGGGGCTGCACGACCTCCTGCGCAAGCATCACGAGGAGGGGGGGCTCTACTCCTGGTGGGACTACCGCCAGCTCGCCTTCCAGAAGAACAACGGCCTGCG
>DASWQX010000421.1:0-3834 GCA_036403495.1 Thermoanaerobaculia bacterium | reverse complement strand
CGGGCATGATGATCGAGCGCGAGATCTGGTTGAACCGTTCGCGGAAGGGATCGTTGTGCCGCAGCACCCCCTCCGGCCGTACCCGCTTCTCCTCCACCATCTCCCCGTGCCCCTTGAGCAGCGTCTCCAGGCGTTCGAGATTGGCCTTGTTCATGGTCGTTGGCTCCTTGGATTCCAGCTTTGTAACCGCTCTGGAACCTTTGCCAACTTCGTGCCAGGCCGGCGTCCGGGATTACCGGCGGCCGGGGACCCCCTGATGTATGCTTCCGCCCCGCCATGCCCAGACGGACCGATCTCCATTCCATCCTCGTGCTCGGCTCGGGGCCCATCGTCATCGGCCAGGCCTGCGAGTTCGACTACTCCGGCACCCAGGCCTGCCGCGCCCTGAAGCGCGAGGGGTACCGCGTCGTGCTGGTCAATTCGAACCCGGCGACGATCATGACCGACCCGGAGTTCTCCGACGCCACTTACGTCGAGCCCCTGGTGCCCGAGGTGGTCGAGAAGATCATCGCGAAGGAGCGCCCGGACGCCCTGCTGCCGACCGTCGGCGGCCAGACCGGGATCAACCTCGCGATCGCCCTGGAGGAGAGCGGCGCCCTCGCCCGCTACGGCGTCGAGGTGCTCGGCGCGTCGATCGCCGCCCTCCGCCTCGGCGAGGACCGCCTGCTGTTCAAGCAGGCAATGGAGGAGATCGGCCTCAAGGTGCCGAAGAGCGGCTATGCCGGCAGCCTCGAAGAGGCGCGAGAGATCGTGGTCGACGTCGGCTACCCGGTCATCGTCCGCCCCAGCTTCACCCTCGGCGGCGAGGGGGGCGGCGTCGCCTACAACCGCGACGAGCTGGAGGAGGTCGTCGCCGCGGCCCTCCAGGCCAGCCCCTCCCACCGTGTGCTGGTCGAGCAGTCGGTCCTCGGCTGGAAGGAGTTCGAGCTGGAGGTGATGCGCGACGTGGCCGACAACGCCATCGTCGTCTGCTCGGTCGAGAACTTCGACGCCATGGGGGTCCATACCGGCGACTCGATCACCGTCGCGCCGCAGCAGACCCTCTCCGACCGCGAGTACCAGCGGATGCGCGACGACGCCTTCGCGGTGATCCGCCGCGTCGGCGTCGCCACCGGCGGCTCGAACATCCAGTTCGGCGTCGACCCCAAGACCGGCGACCAGGTGGTGATCGAGATGAACCCGCGCGTCTCGCGCAGCTCGGCGCTCGCCTCCAAGGCCACCGGTTTTCCGATCGCCAAGATCGCCGCCCTGCTCGCCGTCGGCTATACCCTGGACGAGATCCCCAACGACATCACCGGCAAGACCTTCGCCGCCTTCGAGCCGACCCTCGACTATACGGTGGTGAAGATCCCCCGCTGGGCGTTCGAGAAGTTCCCCGAGGCGCAGCCTACCCTCGGCACCTCGATGAAGTCGGTGGGCGAGGTGATGGCGATGGGCGCCACTTTCAAGGAAGCCCTGATGAAGGGGCTCTCCGCGCTGGAGCTCGACGGCAGCCCGGCCTCGCGCGAGCGGCGGATGTCCGACCCCGTGCGGCTCCGGCGCCGCCTCTCGATCCCCAACTGGGAGCGCCTGTTCGCCGTCTTCGCCGCCCTGCGCCAGGGGTGGACCCCCGAGGAGGTCTCCGAGGTCTCGCACATCGATCCCTGGTTCCTGCGCGAGATCGCCGAGATCGTCGACCTCGAGGCCGAGCTCGCCTGCTGGGACCTCGCCTCGGTGCCCAAGCCGCTGCTCCGCCGCGCCAAGTCCTTCGGCCTTGCCGACGCCCGCATCGCCAGCCTCCTCGACTGCCCGGAAGAGGCCCTCCGTGCCGCCCGCCTCGAGCAAGGGATCCGCCGGGTCTACAAGCGGGTCGACACCTGCGCCGCCGAGTTCCCGGCGACCACCCCCTATCTCTACTCGACCTTCGGCGACGAGGACGAGAGCGATCCGGACGACCGCAAGAAGGTGGTCATCCTCGGCTCAGGGCCCAACCGGATCGGCCAGGGAATCGAGTTCGACTACTGCTGCGTGCACGCCGCCTTCGCCCTGCGCGACCTCGGGATCGAGACGGTGATGGTCAACTGCAACCCGGAGACCGTCTCCACCGACTACGACACCTCCGACCGCCTCTACTTCGAGCCGCTCACCCTGGAGCACGTGATGGCGGTGCTCGACCGCGAGAAGCCGGCCGGCGTGATCGTGCAGCTCGGCGGCCAGACCCCCCTCAAGCTCGCCCGCGGCCTCGCCGCCCGCGGCGTGCCGATCTGGGGCACCTCGCCGGACGCCATCGACCTCGCCGAGGACCGCCGCCGCTTCGGCGACCTCCTCGCCGCCGAGGGCATCCTGCAACCCGAGAACGGCAGCGCCACCTCGCTCGACGAGGCCCGCGAGGTCGCGAACCGCATCGGCTATCCCATCGTGGTGCGCCCCAGCTACGTGCTCGGCGGCCGCGCCATGGCGGTGGTCTACGACAGCTCTACCCTCGAGCGCTACATGGCCGAGGCGGCGGACGTCTCGCCGGGCCACCCCATCCTGATCGACCGCTTCCTGGAGGACGCCTTCGAGGTCGACCTCGACCTGATCTCGGACGGCAAGACCGCCGTCGTCGCCGGCATCCTCCAGCACATCGAGGAGGCGGGCATCCACTCGGGCGACTCGGTGGCGGTGCTGCCGCCCTACAAGGTCTCGCCCGAGGATCAGGACCGCATGCGCGACATCGCCCGCCGGCTGGCGCTGCGGCTCGGCGTGGTCGGGCTGATGAACGTGCAGTTCGCCCTCAAGGACGGCCGGATCTACGTCCTGGAGGTCAACCCGCGCGCCTCGCGGACCGTGCCGTTCATCGCCAAGGCGGTGGGGGTGCCGCTGGTCAAGATCGCCGTCGCCGCGATGGCGGGGAAGACTCTCCAGGAGCTCGGCTTCACCGCCGAGCCGCGGGTGCCGGGGGTGTTCGTCAAGGCGCCGGTCTTCCCCTTCCGCCGCTTCCCCGGCGTCGATCCGATCCTGGGGCCCGAGATGAAGTCGACCGGCGAGGTGATGGGGGAGAGCCTGACCTTCGGCGTCGCCTTCGCCAAAGCCTGGATGGGCGCCGGCCACGCGCTGCCGATGTCCGGCACCGCTTTCCTCTCCGTCCACGACCGCGACAAGCCCGGCCTGCTGCCGGTCGCCCGCCGCCTCGCCGACCTCGGCTTCGAGCTGGCGGCCACCGCCGGCACCGCCGGATACCTGGGCGGTCAGGGGCTCGCCGTCCGCACCGTCCTCAAGGTCCATGAGGGGCGCCCGCACATCGCCGACCTGCTGATCAACGGCGAGATCGCCCTGGTGGTCAACACCCCCCTCGGCCGCGAATCGCACGAAGACGACGGCGTCATCCGCCGCACCGCCCTCAAGTATGACATCCCCTGCATCACCACCCTCTCGGGAGCCATGGCCGCCGCCGAAGGGATCGCGGCGCTCGGGCGGGAAGGGTTGAGCGTGCGGTCGTTGCAGGAGATGATGGCGGGAGCAAGGACGTAAAGGACGGCAAGGACGGCAGGGACGAAGGAAGCCAGGGTTTTCGTCAGGCTTTTGTCCCACAGAGAAAGAAGACGGGGCTCTCGCCGGGAGCCCCGTCAAACCCGCTCCGTTTTCCTTCGATTCAGTTTTCAAAGAGCCCGGCGAAGCGGTAGAACCGCTCCGCGAAGTCTCGTTCCCTCCACGCGGAGGGCCATTCCCCGCCGCGCCTGCCGCCGTTTGCGTTCTCCACGGCCCATCCGCTCCGAAGACAGCCCCATTCCCCGCGGGGAAAGCAACGCGATCACCCCACCGCCCTCCATTCCCTCTCTGACCACCCTGGCACCGGCCCAACGAAGGAGCATT
>DASWQX010000420.1:0-2237 GCA_036403495.1 Thermoanaerobaculia bacterium | reverse complement strand
GCCTCCGCGCGGGAGGCGACGTTCGACCCCTCCCGGATCATGGGCCGCATCGAGTTTCAATCCACGCCTCCGCGCGGGAGGCGACGAGGTGGACCGTCCGGCGAACCCGGAGGCCGAGTGTTTCAATCCACGCCTCCGCGCGGGAGGCGACAACTGCCGGGCGGCAAGACCGTCGAGGTGCTGGTGTTTCAATCCACGCCTCCGCGCGGGAGGCGACTGCGACTCTGGAAGTATCTGATTTTTAAGGGCCTCACGTCCAGTTTCCGCGAACCCGCCGCCGATTGGGCAAAGTCTCGGCTGAAGCGGCCGAGCGGCCGACAAAGAAGCGAGGCGGTACAAGGCCTCGCCAGGTTCCGCGAACCTCTCCTGGGGAAGGCCTGGTCGCTGGAGGTTCGCGGCGGAACGAGGCGTCTCAGGCAATCAGAGGTCCGTCGAGGTCCAGGACGGTCTTGATGCCATGGTGCTCTTTGCGCCCTTTCCAGTTCGCGCCGAGAAAGTAGAAGCGGAGGCTGTCTTCCTTCTCGTTGAGCTCGTTGAGCAGGCGAAGACGCAGTTGGGTCCACTGGGTCGGATCCACCAGACACTCGAAGACGGAATTCTGGACCCGTTGTCCGTAATCGAGGCAGATCTTGGCGACCCGGCGCAGCCGGCGGCGCCCGGCGGGCGTGATCGTGGAGACGTCGTAGCTGACGAGCACCAGCATGGCGTTCTATTTCCAGAGAAAGGGAGGGTAGCCGTCGAGGTCTCCTCGCAGGGTGCGTGCAAAGAGAGCGGCCTGGAGATGAGGGAGGAGCCCGAGGGTGGTCTTCTCCCCCAGGAAAGGATGCACGATCTCTTCGCTCTTTCGCTTCTGATAGGCCACGAGCACGGTCTTGCGGGTCTCGCCGTCCATGGCGACACCTCCGGATTCTCCCCGGGTAAAGCCGTCGGACCGGACCTGATTGAGGTTGACGAGCGAAAGCGCCAGGCGATCCGCCAGGTAAGCACGCATCTCTTCCATGAGATCCAACGCAAGGCTCGGGCGGCCGGGCCGGTCGCGATGGAGGAAGCCGACGGCGGGATCGAGCCCCACGGTTTCGAGCGCGGCGGCGAAATCGTGACGCAGCAGGGTGTAGATGAAGGAAAGAAGGGCGTTCATGTTGTCCAGCGGGGGCCGCCGGCTGCGCTCCCGGAGGAAGAAAGAGTCCTTTTGCTGGACGATGAGAGAGTCGAAGACCTCGAAGTAGACACGAGCCGCGCTCCCTTCGATGCCGCGGAGAGCGTCTACCGTCAAATCTTCGGTGAGAGCCTGGAGATGATGGGCCAGGCGCCCCGCCGCCGCGCGCACGGCGTCGGTACCCGGATGGCCAGGCCGGTCACGCAGAGCCCGCAGGAGTACCGTCCGGCTGTTCGCGATTTTGGCCGCCAGGATCGGACGCACGAGAGCCGCGCACGCGGCCGGTTCGTCGGTACGGCGATATTGCTCGCGTCGCAGCAGGACGTTGCCGGACGTGGGTCCTTGGAGCCGCGCGAGGAAGCGGCCGTTCTCGGTGAGGAAGGAGACGGCGACTCCGCGCTCGCCGCAAAGGCCGAGCAGAAACGGGCTGAAGCCGATCTGGCCGAAGCAGACGATGCCGCCCAAAGTGTGGATCGGCACGCGCATGCGGACCTCCTGATCGACGCGGACGGCGACCGCCTCGCCGTCCTTCCCGAGGTACGCTCCTGCGGTGGTCACGAAAAGGGTATTCTGATGTTTCTTCACGCGGATGGGCCTTCGCCTTCCTCTCCCTCTGGAGAATCCGCCACCTGTCGGAGAAAACGTGCAAGGTAACGCCGGGCGGAGCTCGCGGGCGCCTCGGGAAGGCAGACGTCCAAGAGCGAGCAGCGATCGCATTTCGGCTCGCGGACCGGCAAGGGCGTGATGCCGCTGTCGAGGAGCTCATGCAGGCGGACCGCCGCCGCCTCTGTGACCCGGCGAAGAGAGCTTTCGAAGGCCACCTCCATCCGGCGCCGGGGCTGGCCATAGAAGAGAGCTCCGGCGGGTATGGCGACTCCGAGCATTTCCTCGAGACAGAGGGCCTGGGCACAGAGTTGGACTTCGTCGGCTTGATGCGATTTCGGCCGGCCGCGCTTGTACTCGACGGGAAAAGGCAGCCAGAGGCCGGAGAGACCCGGCAGAGAGGCGCCGGCTCCGACCTCCCCGGAACCGAGCCGCCGGAGCTCCACGACGTCCGCTTTGCCCGACAGGCCGAGCCGGG